>NZ_VOZV01000063.1:0-7764 GCF_013419565.1 Acinetobacter sp. YH12072
TCATGAAATACGGTATTCTGATGTGACAAAACCTGAATCCTGGTCGTTAAAGTGTTTGTTTGCACTCATATTTTAACTGTTAGGACTCAGGTTTTTTTATTTAAAGCAAACTATGGGACAGCAGTGGAGAGTGCCCCTCTTTTAAAAAGAGGGGGCTTTTATTTTTGACTATGCGATTGAGCGAATATTTTCAGCCAATTGTGCCAGCGCTTGATCATCCGCCCTTCGAGCATCATGCGATGAAATATAGCCCTCATAAGCATCAAAATACTTATCGACTGAAGAATTAATTGGCTGCCATTTTTCATGGGTATTTTTAGTCTGATGCATTGGAAATAGCTTGGCATGCACATGATCGACACCAAATCCCTCGAACACCATTGCTGTTCGGCCAACGTCATCAAAATAACGATCCAATTTTAGGGCTACCTGCTTGGTATATAAAACCAGATTTGTCAGCACCTGGTCACTCAGTTCAAAGGCATAGCTGGAATAATGCTGTTTTGGAATCACTACGCTTGCGCCCAATGTATTGGGAAATATAGTAAGAAACGCCATAAAATCATCATTTTCATCGATTAAATGACATGGCAATTCCCCTTTTACCATTTGACAGAAAATACAATTTTTACTCATTTTAAGATCCCCTAAATTTTTATATTTTTTAAAAACTTCAATGAAATTTACTTTATTTTTTAACAATATAAATTATAAAATTATGACTCTTCAGACTGTTTAGCTTAAAAAATTCAGTTAAGTGGTTTAAACCTCAGCCACCACATTACGTCCTTTGGCTTTGGCCTTAAATAACGCCTCATCGGCCTGTTCCAGTAAAGCAATCCATGACTCTGCACCAATCGCTACCCCAATACTCACCGATACATGAATATCTTCATCAGCTGAGGTCAGAATAGAATGCTCAGCGACTTCAGTCCGGATTTTATTCGCTAGCATGAAAGCATGCTGCATCTCGATATTTTCAATCAGGACCAGAAACTCATCACCGCCATAGCGAACCAGCAGATCCGAAGCACGGACATTGGCTTTTAAGCGTTCTGCAACCAGTTGAATAACCTGATCACCAATAATATGCCCATATTGATCATTGACCTGTTTAAAATGATCAATATCAATAATCATCAGGCAGGTTCGCTTAAACTGGGTCGGATGCGTTTCCATAAAACGTATATATTCATCGAGCGCAAAACGGTTAGCCAGTCCGGTCAGGGAATCGGAATGGGCAATATTTTTCAGTCGAAATTCTAATGCTTCACGCTCTTGCAGCGTATGCTGCAGTTTTTGAATTGCTGTAAATAAGGATTCAGTAGGCCGGTCTGTTTTTAGTTTTGATGGTGCTTGCTTCCGTTCAGACCCAGTGGACAAATCAAATAAAATTTTACGTGCGCGAATTAAAGGAATAAAGATGCGTTTACGCGCAAAAATCATGGTCAAAATTGCCGTAATCAGGGAAATTCCAGATAAGGCCACCGTCCAGATCAAATGATTCAGACTGTGGCGCATTTCCTTAATAGCCACATCTTTGGTGTATTGCAGTAAATAGTTCTGCAAATCAATCACTGTTGTAAATTTATCTACAATGGCTTCAGTCAGCTGGGTTCCAGTTAAATAATAAGGACGCTGCTGGCGGCTATCTTCAATCAGTCGCTCCACAATCGGTAAACCTTGCTGAATAAATTCAGTGCCGACCCGTTGATGTAAACGAATAAATTCATCAGTTTTGTCCTGAACAGGCTGTAGCGTATCAATAATATCCCAGAGGTAGCGTACCTGATGCTGGACCTGCAAGGAACGGGTAATGTTTTGCTCTGGAATCTGGGTTCCAAATGTCACATGTGCCATGACATTTGACGCTACCCGACCCGATTGATCCCTGAGATCAGATAAAAACAGGATTTCACTCATGTAATTATCCAAACGGGCAGATGGCGTAGCAGAGGCAATCACTACTCCTTTCAGAATTTTACGGCTGCTATCCCAGGCAGTAAACATGGCGAGAATAGCCTGATCCATTTCCTGTGCAGTACGTTCCGGGCGAGGTATTTGAGTATAGAGATCGACCTGCTGACGTCCATTCTGCAAGCTCGGTTTCAATTCAGATAAAAGTTGCTGGCTTAGGTGATTAAAACCAACCTGATCGAGTGCCTGAGCCGTAATCTGCATCTGTTGATCGACTTCCTGACGGTAATCGCTTAACTCCTGCTGATGTTTGGCAAATTCCTCAACCGAGCTGGACATTACTTTGTTGGCGGGTGCCCGTTCACGGGAGATTTTATTGGCGAGATCGGTGACCTGTTGTAAGGCATCAAGCTGCTGATAGGTTTGTTTTGATTTTAAATAATGTTGAGTACTATCAATAATCAAGGGAATACAAATACACAATAAACATAAAATAATGATCGACATCGACCAGTACAGATGTTTGCTGATTTTCTCAGAGCGCAAAGTATTCATCTTGATTTTTAGTCCTTCACATGAATCAAGGACTCCCCATTTAATAGTAGATAGATTATACAAATAAACGCCTACTCATCATCAATATTTCTTCCCAATTGCTTTGATTTTCAGAAGGTTTTTCTTATGTTCTTAAAGGTTTTAACTCTTTATATTTTCAGGATTTTTCATCTGTTATCACTAAAATATAAATAGGAATGAAAATTTCATAATTTAAAATATAAGAAAATTAAAAAACTCGCTTTCTGAACTATTTACACGTGCAACAATTAGGTGCATAATGCACTGCATTAGGGCGAGTTAAATTATTCCTCAGCAGATTTTTTGATTTACCCGCAAATTTTGGCGAAAAAACCTCAATTTTATATAGAAATTGAGGTTTTTTTTTGCAACTTTATAGAACGAAGCAATTTTTAAATTGAAATAATGCACCATTAAGGTGCACTTAAGAATCATCTTTGACGGCTTTCTATACTAGTTTTTCTAATCTTCTTTTATGAACTAATCCGTAGACTGATGCTTCTAAAAAATTCTGGCAAAAAAAAGCCCAACCTTGGGGAAAGCTGGGCCGATAAAAAACAAAAATATGTGGAGAATCAGTCAAATTATCATGTAAAAACATGAACTCTAACCTGATTTTTTTATTATCAGTCAATTTGGTAACAATGTAAAGCACATTAATTTACTAGGATTTATGACATATCACAATTTATAGACAAAACAGTGAAATACATCACATTATAACCCTGATTTTGTCGCTAAACCGACCAATTCTTTCATAAATTTGTTTTATATTACAGTTTTTATGCTTTTCTTAAATTCAGTGTAGTAAACATGATTATTTTCATGATAAGTAAATTGGTTTTTTGAATTAAAATCCATTATTCAAACTAATTAAACAATCAAAAAATCCTTTATTAATTCATTTTCCTGATTAGATCTAACAATTTATTTTGTATACAACATTGTTATTTAAGCTTTTTTCTAAAATAACTAAATTTTCTAATTAGAAGACTATTAAACAAAATCAATACAATGATTTTGCACAAAAAAATAGCAATTTTAAATCAGATTGACTTGATAAATTGTTACAATACAATACGTTTCTGTTGTACATCTTTTGTAACAAAATGGTAAATATCATGAAAAAACTCGGTTTAGCCACTGCTTTATTATTAGCCATGACCGGTGCTCAAGCATATCAATTTGAAGTTCAAGGTCAGTCAGAGTACATCGACAACACTGCGAATGACAAAGACTTCACTGGCGCTGTTCAAGGTACTTACTACTTCAAAGATGTAGACGCTTCTAAAGGTCCTTTAGCTGAAGCTGCTTTCATCAACCAGGCATCTAATGTTTCTGCTGCTTATACATACGGCGAAAACGGACAAGAATCTGGCAATCGTACTGTACACCATACTTTTGGTGCAAAAGGTGAAGCTTACATCCCAACTAAAGTTGTTCCTGCTTATGCAAGCGCTTCTTATAGCCATACTATCACTGATAGCAAAGCTGGTAACCCAGATGACAATGGCGACCGTTATGCATTAGAAGTAGGTGTACTTCCTATTCCTAACTTCCTGGTAGCTGTAGGTTACACAAGCGTTGCAGACCAAACTTCTTATGACGCTTTCAACATGTTCAACAACGGCGTTGCTAAAGCTGCTATCGAGTCTCAAACAATCGCTGACGACCAAGATGCAATCACTGCTCGTACTAAATATGTAGGCGCAATTGACGGCACTAACATGTCACTTGGCTTCGAAAGCGGCTTGGTTTATGGTGAAGATACTGCTTACAATCTAGGTACTACTTTGTACATCAACCCTAAATTAAGCGTTGGTGCATCTTATATGGAATCTAGCTACGCTAACTCTCCAGACAAAGCTTGGGGCGCAAACGTAAACTACTTCATCACTCCAGCAGTTGCTGTAGGTGCTAGTTATGTGAACTCAAACTACGAAGCAAATCTTGCTCAAAATGCTGTAGTTCGTGATACACAAACTGTAGGCTTAAATGCTAAATTCCGTTTCTAATTTCTGATTAGTCACTGAATAAAAAAAGGACGCATCAGCGTCCTTTTTTATTGGATCAAATATTTATTCTGGAGAACGGACCAGACTTAAAAAGTGCAGATGACGTTCATATTGGTCAATGATGTCCTGGATTAAATCTTCCTGAGTCCATTCCATCACATCATAATTTTGCCCCCCTTCCCTTAAAAAGACTTCTGCCTGATAAGATTGCGGAGAATCTGCATCCGGCATAAAGCTCGGTGCTAAAGTCTGGGTAGCAATGACCTGATAAATAAAGTTCATTTCATTCTGATGATCGACACGTAACTCGATCCCATCTTCCAGTTTAAAGATTTTCACCTGGATGTGACGACGTTTCAGTTCAGCCTGCAAACTGTTAAAGGCTTTACTGACCATCGTATCAATATAATCACGTACTTCATTATGCGTATGCGGATAATGCATAATTAAACCGAGTCGCTGTTGCCAGCTACGCGGGTTCTGAATGGCCCGTGGGGTAATACGCGCAGCTTGTAGCGCATGCATTTTCGTTACATCCAGATGCAGGGCCTTAATCAGTCCCCAGCAAATCAGCAGCATAATGAATGTGAACGGTAAGGCACTCATAATCGTAGCCGACTGCAAGGCTTCCAGCCCACCTGCCAGTAACAGAATGATGGCCAATAAAGCCATTAACACGGTCCAGAACAGACGCTGCCAAGTCGGTGAATTCTCGGTTTTCGCCGTGAGATAATCCGTGACTAATGATCCAGAATCTGCTGAAGTGACAAAGAACAGGATAACCAATACCGTAGCAATAATACTGGTGACTGAATTAAATGGCAGATTACCTAAAAATTCGAACAGCGCTACAGAGGAGTCACGTTGTACTGCCTCAAGCAGATTAGTATTGGCTTCATGCATGATACTGAATAATGCAGCATTGCCCATAAAGCCCATCCAGATCAGGGTAAATCCGGTAGGAATCAGTAGAACCCCAACAATGAACTCACGGATACTGCGGCCTTCGGATACTCTGGCAATAAACATCCCGACAAATGGTGACCAGGAAATCCACCAGGCCCAATACATAATGGTCCAGCCACCAATCCAGCCACTAGGCTGATAGGCATACAGATTGAAGGTCATACTGAACAGGTTTGCAACATACTGTCCAGAATTCTGGATAGTGGTCTGCAGAAGATAGATACTTGGACCGGTAACAAAAACAAAGATGAGTAACAGTAAAGCAAGCAGCAGATTCAGTTCAGCCAGGCGTTTGATGCCCTTATCCAAACCAAAAAATACGGACATTGATGCCATTACAGTGACGGCAATAATCAAAATGACCTGAGTACTGGGGGTCTGCTCAACTCCAAATAGGTAATTCAGACCCGAATTAATCTGAGTCACCCCAAAACCTAAAGTTGTCGCAACCCCAAATACTGTCCCTAAGGTGGCAAAAGTATCTACCCCGTCTCCGATTGGGCCATGAATCCGGTTGCCGATCAGTGGATATAAGGCGGAGCGAACTTTTAAAGGCAGGTTATGTCGATACGCAAAATAGGCCAATGACAGACCCACAATGGTGTAAATCGCCCAGGCATGCAGGCCCCAGTGGAAGAAGGTCACGCGAATAGCCTGCTGTGCGGCCAGTACAGTTTCCGGGTCACCAGCAGGCGGTGTGACATAGTGCATAACCGGTTCGGCAACACCGAAAAACATCAGGCCGATCCCCATGCCTGCGGTAAACAGCATGGCAAACCAGGATGCCTGGCTATATTTTGGCTGACTATGGTCGGGCCCGAGTTTAATTTTCCCCATATCGGACAGGGCAATATAAATCAGGACAATCAGGAAGATCGCCACGGAGAGGACATAAAACCAGCTAAATGAAGTGGTAATCCACGCATTCATTTGCTTGGTCAACAGGTCGAATGAATCAGGTGCCAGTATTACCAGTCCCAAAAAAATGGCGATAATCACCACTGTACTAATAAAGACATTCGGATTGATATTGGCAAACCAGGATGAAGGTTTGGAAGGCATAGATCCCCCATTTTTTTAATAGATTGAATGCCGGGAGGCTTGAATCATTATTGATAAGTAAAAACATTCTGATCGAGAGAATTACGATCAAAGATACGTTTTGGACCTTAAGATTTTAAAATATTCAGGAAAATAAAGCCGTTAAGTTACTGTAACCAAGCTATGCAGCTCTGTACGTTCTATTCCTCAGGCTTTCTATGCTTATGTTGTATATGAGTCTGTTTAGGAAGATGAGAAATATACTGTAAGGCAATCAGACGCGAGACTATTAAGGCCAGATACATTACCCCGACAAACATCTGGATAATGGCCAGCATCCGTGCGACCGGACTGACCGGCATCACATCAGATAATCCTGTAGCAGACTGCACACTAAAGCTCAGAAAGAGCAGATCCAGCCACGGCTGATAAGCTTTTAGATCTGGGTCCGAAAAGCTGTAAGGTACCCATAACTGGCAAATGCTATAGAGAAAAGCAAAGCCCCAAGCCAGCAATGTGAAAACTGCTCCCGCTGCAAATAGTTCGTCTTTGGTCAGATAACGGTCATGAAACATATAACGTAACAGGCCATACGCTGCACTGAAGTAGGCACTGGCTTCAAACAGATGCGCGACGATCATGATCCAGGTATAGCGCAGCCCCAACACAATTAATGACGAAAAGAAGATGGCCCCTGCGACAAAGATGAGTCCCAGAATGGTAAACATCGGAGTCTGACGAATTACCTTGGCAATCACCAGCAAGACCACCACCCCCAGCATCCATGTACCCGCGCGATAAGAAACGCTGTCATAACTCAGCATCGACAGAATCAGAATCAGTAACTGCAGACATAGCAGCCAGGCAGAAGGCAGATACTTAAAATGGGTCCAGAATCGTAGCAGGGAGTGCTTCATGAGATTTGTCTTGATGTCCTGTCGAGCATCATTATTGTTATCGCTGGCTTAACATAGCATGATCTAGCTGATGGTTAGAAACAGGATTGTATAAAAATCATTGAAATCTCAGTTAAAAATAGCTGTATTTAATTTTAGATAACCTATCCCAAAGTATTTCATTGGGTAGCTCAGGTATTTTATCGCTATAAAAAAAGCCCCCATCAGGATAATGCCAGTCAGTTAAGAAATTGACTGGCATTTTCTTGGGTATTTCAGTGGTTTACCTTTCACAACTCTTGGGCAACTTCTAACCCTCCTCTCAGGCAAAACATACCTCCTAGATTTCTCCA
>NZ_VOZV01000064.1:0-7095 GCF_013419565.1 Acinetobacter sp. YH12072
CAAAGCACGTAGTGTTCATGGATTTCTAGGAGGGATTTACGCGTCCTTGTGTGCATATCAACTGATCCATAAAAATAAGCCAACAATTCAAATTATGAAGTCATCGGCTTAAGCAGGATTCGGGTTATTGATAGAAAGAATTAAACAAGATATACATCTATAATCTAATATGAATAGCCAATAATTATAATTTTTACATATATTTAAACTTTATTTAGCAGATATCACTCTTTATCTTATTTAATGGGTTTAAGTACCTATATAGATCTAGTTTTTTCTCAATTTTCCTCGCTAAGAAACCCAAGAATAGAACGGCAATGACCATCAAGTTTTAGTATATAAAATGAGCAAAAGACCAAATATTTTTTTATTACGCAATTCGAATTGGTAAATTTTTGTACAAAAGAACTGATGTAGAAAAAATATTTATAGGTAGTATTATTTTTATTAATATTATATTTATTTTATCTTAAATTATTGAATTTAAAATTTAAAATTTTCTTAAATTAAAATTAACAAAAGAATTAGATTAGCTAAACTTCATAACATTATTAATACTTTTCCTTCATTATTTGAAACTAAAAAATTAAATGAGTGTACTATATTTAGTAAAAATGTGATTAAGGTGAAGCATTTAATGTCTATTTCTCCCTTATCTAAGGCTGTCTATACATCCTTAGTTGGATTGCTATTGGCAAATACAACTACTCAGGCCGCTGATGCATTTAGTGCAGAAAGTCCGTGGATGTTGGGTGACTGGAATGGTCAACGTATCCAGCTTCAAGAGCAGGGCTATGATTTTAGCTTTGGATATACAGGTGAAATGGCGACTTTACTTGACGCGAAACGCTCAAATAGCCATGGCACAGAATATACAGGTCAGTTAAACCTGGGTACTCATCTGGATCTGGAAAAAATTGCTGGCTGGCAAGACACTGAAGCACAAATTACAGTAACTCATCGTGATGGTCGCAACCTTTCGAATACTTCTGATGCGCTTACAGGACATTTAAGTTCAGTTCAGGAAGTATGGGGTCGCGGTCAAACTTGGCGTCTAACAGATTTCTGGATCAAGAAACAATTCTTGGATCAAAAACTGGATGTAAAAGTCGGACGTTTTGGTGAAGGTGAAGACTTTAACAGTTTTGATTGTGACTTCCAGAATCTGGCATTGTGCGGTTCACAAGTGGGTAACTGGGTAGGGGATCAATGGTATAACTGGCCGGTTTCTCAATGGGCTGCGCGGGTTAAATATAACGTTACCCCGGAAGTTTATACCCAGGTCGGTGTCTATGAATATAACCCTGAAAATGCTGAGAATCGTGGCAAAGGCTTTAACCTGAGCACAGACGGATCTAAAGGCGCGATCATTCCTGCAGAAGTGGTGTGGACACCGAAACTGGGTGAGCAAAAACTGCCCGGTGAATATCGTGCCGGGTATTACTACAGTACCGCTGATGCCAGAATATTTGATGGCGTGACTCCACAAGATGAACAAATCCAAACTGGTCATCATCACGGGGGGTGGATTGTAGCTAAGCAACAGCTGACTTCACATCAAGGGGATACATCACGAGGTTTAAGCGGTTTCGTGAACGTCACTGTTCATGACTCTAAAACCAACCAAGTTAGTGATATGCAAAATGTCGGTCTTGTCTACAAAGGTGCGATGAATGCCCGCCCACAGGATGAAATCGCTTTGGGTGTTGCCCGTATCAATATGAACAATGATGTATTGGGTAACCGTAGTGAAGAAGTCGATGCGGAAATCTATTACGGCATTCATGCAACTAACTGGCTAACCATCCGTCCAAACCTGCAATATGTCCATCATGTCGGCGCATATAAAGACGGTGAAAATGTCTGGGTAGGCGGAATCAAGTTTAATACGTCGTTCTAATCGGAGTTTTTAGTTGCAAATACACAATTGATTCTTCCATTACTTTGGGGCATTGATGAACTGATACTCCAAGTATTCATGTATTTATAACTAAGAACTTAACAATATGGTGTCTATGCCGCTTAAGTGCTTAGACGTTCAAGAAATCAAAAAAAAGGTGTTCAATATGAATACTTCGTCTTCAGGTTCAGTACTGAAAACGATTCTGGCAGCTATTGCTGCCATTTTCGGTTTGGTTCTGCTATTTGGAGGAATATATCTGGCAACACTTGGTGGGTCTTGGTACTACATCATTGCCGGTCTGTTCTTCCTGGCGACAGCCGTGTTATTACAAAAACGTAAAAGCACAGCCCTTATTGTTTATGCAGTATTGGTCCTTGGTACAGTGGTATGGGGTCTTTGGGAAGTGGGTTCAGACTTCTTTGCACTGGCACCACGTCTAGATATTTTAGGCCTATTCGGTCTGGCCCTGCTGATTCCTGCAGTGACTCGTGGTTTTGGTGACAGCAAAGCTGCAAAAATGGCGCTGACTGGCTCGCTGGCAATTACGATTGCTGTCATGATTTATTCTGTATTTAATGACCCACAGGAAATCCGTGGCGAATTAACATCACAGCAACCTGCAGTTCATCAATCTATTCCAGGTATTGCCGATGAAGACTGGCCAGCTTATGGTCGTACTCAGTCAGGTTTACGTTATTCTCCATTAAAACAGATCAATTCTGAAAACGTAAAAGATCTTGAACTGGCTTGGGAATTCCGTACCGGCGATACTAAAACAGATAAAGACTCTGGTGAAACCACCAATCAGGTGACTCCAATTAAAGTGGGGAATAACCTGTTCATGTGTTCAACCCACCAGTATCTGATTGCACTTGATCCTGCGACTGGTAAGGAGAAATGGCGCTTCGATCCTAAACTGAAAGCGGACAATACCTTCCAGCATTTAACTTGTCGTGGCGTATCTTATTATGATGCGAACAATACTGCAGGTTTTGAAAGCAGTCTGACTGCACGCTCAACAACTTCTGCTGAATGTCCTCAGAAAGTGATCTTACCAGTCAATGATGGACGTCTGGTCGCAGTGAATGCGACTACAGGTAAAGTATGTTCTGACTTTGGTAACAATGGTGAAGTTGATCTGCAAAAAGACATGCCATTCCCATATCCAGGCGGTTATAACCCCACTTCACCTCCAGTGATTACAGGTACAACCATCATTATCGCGGGTTCAACAACGGATAACTACTCAACTGAAGAACCTTCAGGTGTGATTCGTGGTTATGACGTAAATACCGGTGAATTATTATGGGTATTTGATACTGGTGCAGAAGATCCAAACGCGATTCCAGCTCCTGGTCAAAAATTTGTAAATAACTCACCAAACGCATGGGCGCCATTGGCTTATGATGCACAGTTGGATATTGTCTATGTACCTACAGGTGTAGGCACACCGGATATCTACGGTGGTCACCGTACTGAGCTAGACGAGCGTTATGCAAACTCTATGCTGGCGATTAATGCATCTACCGGTAAATTGATCTGGAACTTCCAGACTACTCACCACGACTTGTGGGATATGGATGTACCAGCACAGCCAACATTGACTGATATCAAAGACAAAAATGGGAACATGGTTCCAGCGATCTATGTGCTGACCAAAACCGGTAATGCCTTTGTATTAGACCGTCGTACAGGTGAAGCGATCGTTCCTATTACTGAAAAACCAGTACCTCAGTCAGTAAAACGTGGTCCGCAAACTAAGGGCGAGTGGTATTCAAAAACTCAACCATTCTCTGACTTTAACCTGGCACCTAAAGACAAATTGACTGATAAAGACATGTGGGGTGCCACTATGTTTGACCAGTTAATGTGTCGTGTATCGTTCAAGAAATTAAACTATGACGGTATTTATACGCCACCATCTGAAAATGGTACGTTGGTGTTCCCGGGTAACCTCGGTGTATTCGAATGGGGTGGTATGTCAGTCAACCCAGACCGTCAAATCGCATTAACCAATCCAATTGGTTTGCCATTCGTGACTCGCTTAATTCCTGCTGATCCTAACCGTGAGAAAACTGCCAAAGGTGCAGGAACTGAAGCGGGCGTACAACCAATGTATGGCGTGCCTTATGGTGTTGAAATCAGTGCCTTCCTGTCTCCATTCGGCTTGCCATGTAAGCAACCTGCATGGGGTTATGTCGCTGGTGTTGATCTGACCAATCATGAAATCGCTTGGAAACGTCGTATTGGTACCATCCGTGACAGTATGCCAGGTATTCCATTGCCTCCATTCAAAATGGGTGTACCGATGTTAGGTGGTCCAATCTCGACTGCGGGTAATGTGATGTTTGTTGGTGCAACTCAAGACAACTACATTCGTGCGATCAATGTAACTAATGGTGATGAGCTGTGGAAAGGTCGTCTACCTGCAGGTGGTCAAGCGACGCCAATGACTTATGAAGCCAATGGTAAGCAGTATGTTGTGATTATGGCGGGTGGTCATGGTTCCTTCGGAACCAAAATGGGTGACTCTTTGGTTGCCTATGCACTACCTGACAATAAATAATGAAGTTTTATAGTTAAGTAAAAAAGCCTGATTTGTCAGGCTTTTTTATGCAAAATACAGGCTGTTATGACAATAAAGCTTGATTAGAAAATCATGAACCTTTAGCTCGGCTTTCCTGCAAGTATTCAGTTTGATCTTATGCAGATGCTGAGTCTTTAAAATTAATAAGACATTTTTAAAACGTTTGAACTCCCATGGCATGAGTGAATGCCAGATATTAGGAATATTAGCTATGCACCTTCATACCACGCGGTTGCCGATGAAATCGACTTTATCCTGTCTGATTGCTTGTATCAGTCAAGGAATTTATGCGGAAGAACCGGTTACAGAGGTACAGCGACTGGCTCCCATTGTGGTTGAAGCAACCCGTACAGATCGTGCCATTCTGGAAACACCGGCATCTACCTATTATCTGAATCAGGAACAACAGAATAGCCTGAATGTAAATCTGTCTGAAACCTTAAAAGGTGTACCAGGTTTACAGCTGAATAACCGCGAAAATTATGCTCAGGATTTACAGATATCAATGCGGGGCTTCGGTGCACGTTCGACTTTCGGTGTGCGAGGAGTACGTTTATATGTAGACGGTATTCCTGCGACTATGCCGGATGGGCAGGGGCAAACCTCGAATATTGACCTGAATAGCTTGGATCATATTGAAGTGCTGAGTGGGCCATTTTCTTCGCTATATGGTAATTCTTCTGGCGGAACCATCCTGACACAAAGCCGTGAAGGGCAGGGACCTGATTCAGTCACTTTGGGATATTCGGGTGGCAGTCAGAATAAAGGCCAAACGAACCTGGTGCTACAAGGTGGTTCAGAAAATGCTTCTGAACCAAGCTATATCATCAGTTCATCTTATTTTGATACCGATGGTTTCCGTGATCATAGTGGTGCACATAAAGTACTGAACAATGCCAAGCTGACTTGGGATCTGGACGATGGCTCTAAAATTAACTGGGTCAA
This sequence comes from Acinetobacter sp. YH12072, assembly GCF_013419565.1. Classification (NCBI taxonomy): domain Bacteria; kingdom Pseudomonadati; phylum Pseudomonadota; class Gammaproteobacteria; order Moraxellales; family Moraxellaceae; genus Acinetobacter; species Acinetobacter sp. YH12072. Next base: position 5,436 of record NZ_VOZV01000064.1, read on the forward strand.
TAACTATGTCAAAATTACAGCAGATGATCCAGGTGGTTTAACACGTGAACAATGGCGAGCAAATCCTAAACAAGCAGTAAAAGGTGTCTTAGATTACAACGCTCGCAAGGAAATTGAGCAAATACAGACAGGAGTAACTTGGAATAAACCAATTAATGATTTAAATGAAGTTTATGCAATGTTCTATGCTGGGCAACGTTCTGTAACTCAATATCAATCAACTCCAAAAGCAAATCAAGAACCTGCTAATCATGCAGGTGGTGTCATTGATTTTGATCGTAATTTCTATGGAACAGATATACGTTGGACAGGTAAAGAAATCTTACCGAATTTAAAACTCATTGCTGGGGTGGCAATTGATGCAATGACAGAAGATCGTAAGGGATATAACAACTATATTGGTGAAAATACGTTTGGAGTTAAAGGTGATTTACGTCGTGATGAAGACAATACGCTTTGGAATACAGATCCTTATATTCAAGCATCCTATAACTTTACGCCAGATTGGACTTTAGATGCTGGTTTGCGTTATAGCAATGTACATTTTAAATCTGAAGATCATTACCTAAGCAATGGCGATAATTCAGGTAAAACGACTTATGAGCAAGTACTGCCTTCATTTGCAGTAAGTTGGAAAATTCTTCCTGAATTAATCACTTATGCAAGCTATGCACAAGGTTTTGAAACACCAACATTTACCGAAATGGCTTATCCAGCAGATGGAAGTACACGAAAATTTGACTTAAAGGCATCAGAAAGTGAAACCTATGAAATTGGGACGAAATCTGATACTTCATTTGGACAATTTACCGCTGCAGCCTTTTATACAACAACTGAAAATGACATTGTCTCTGCTGGAAGTGATAATGGACGTTCAACCTTCCGTAATGCAGATAAAACCCTAAGAAAAGGATTAGAGCTATCTTGGAGTAAAGACCTGTGGCGTAATCTGGCAGCACAAGCCAGCTATAGCTATATTGATGCAAAATTTGATGCAAATATTCCCGCTGAGGGGGCTGTAGCTGCAGTTCCAAAAGATAACTATATTCCCGGCATTGCTAAGAATCAGGCTTTCTTAAGCTTGGGTTGGAAACCTGAAAATGGTTTAAGTGCAGGTATAGATGTTCGTTATAGTGATAAGATTTATGTAAATGATGTGAATTCAGACTTTGCACCCAGCTATACAGTTACTGCAGCAAATATAGGATATAGCTGGACAGTGAATGATTGGGCTTTTAATACTTTTACACGTATAGATAACTTATTTGATAAAAACTATTCAGGCTCAGTTATTGTGAATGATATGACCAAACCAATAGGCCGTTACTTTGAACCAGCAGAAGGTCGTAACTGGAGTGCTGGGTTAAGCGTGACAAAAGAGTTTTAATTTAAATCTGATTTAAGCTTTCTCTATTTATTCAAGATTCATGTTCACATGTGAATGTCCGCCAAGATAAGCAATAAATGCGAATCTAAGGCGGACATTTTTACTTTGGAGAAACCGGACATTTCTATTTTGGAGTTACATGATTCTGTTATGCACCAATTAAAATGTCTATGCGATAAACCATTTAAAATGTCCTGTTTTTAACTGCAAGAGTCAAGCACAGGATTTAAATTTCTTTGTTCAATAACAGCTTTCTGAGCTTTACGACTCGGC
>NZ_VOZV01000065.1:0-5809 GCF_013419565.1 Acinetobacter sp. YH12072
AATGTTTCTTCAAAGCTCTGCATGATGGCTTCTTTTTGGTGTTCTTCGAGGTTTGGTTCCTCAAATGAAAGTACTCCAACCGTATAACGGTTTTGGAAGTCCAAGTTGTCTGCTAATCGTTGGGTTAATTCAGGATCTCCACTCAGTAAAACTGCACCTGGTCTATCCCTATCTTTGCCAAGTAGGTAGTCAATGGTTGCACCTGCACTACCACCGCCCTTATTTCCCAAAAATTTAACGATCATAGTTGGCTAAAATTCCTTGTAGTTGTTCTCGAATAACTGCCAACTCTGCAAAGGCTCTAAGTTTTTCTATATCAGATTCCACAGTATTTACTTGTCTCGCAATCTGATTGAGATTGCCCCCAATGCGTCCTAATGCTGCTAATAGCTGAGGATCTGCCGCTTTATAGTTTCTTTTTTTATTCGGTTTCTCATCTAGACAAGTATTTCGAATCCAAGTTGCAAGCTCTCCACCTTCCATACGTTCCAGTAAGGCATGATGTTCAGCTTCTGTTAAACGGACTTTGATTTCCTTATTACGTTTTATAAGAGTTTTTTCTTTCATAACAACTCATCAAATACTTGGTGCTTTTGGGTTTTGGGGTCGGCTTTTTTCCGTAAGAATTTTGGCTATGTTTCATGGCCATAAATCTTGCGGAAATAAAGTCGAAAAGAGGGTCAAGGGATTCTTCCCTTGCAAGGCACAAAAGGTAATCTAGCGAAAACTTTAGTTTTTGTCTAGAGTACCCTTTGTGTGTCCTTGCCCAATTAAAATATAAATTCAGTGATACATAATACATGTCGAAAAAATGGCGCATAAATATCGTCTATAAGGTTATGGAAATGGAAAAGTTTTTTATGTGATAAAGTTAATTCACACATTAAATAGATATGAACAAAGCTTATGAAACTGAATATCCCAAAAACTGTATATATAGAATGCCCGAGTTGTGACTATAGTGGTCATTCTACAGATATTAATGACATAACTATTTGCGGTAATTGCGGACTACAACTTCATAAGGATGAACTAATAAATATAAATAAGACAAAAATAGAAAAGAAGATTGAACAAGATTTAATGAAAGAACTTTTTAAGAACTTTAAGTGAGGTAACTATGAGTTTAGATTGGGAAATTATTTTATCTACTATAGCAGTTAGCATTTCAGCCTATAGTTTTCTTTCCTCCAGAAAACTTACTTTAGAAATAAATAAACAGCAATTGCAGATAAATGAATTACTCTTAACAAAAGAGAAAGAATATTTCGAAGAGAAAAGTAAAGCTAAGTTTCGAGCATTTATTTTAAATCAGGGTAACCATTTTCAAATCAATATAACTAATCAAGGAAAAGCCAATGCAAGAAATCTTCATTTAGAAATAATCATTGATGAAAGATATAAAGGTGACTTTTATAACATAGATAAGCTATTCCCAATGAATCTAAACACAGGCCAAACAACAAAAATAGGTTATGCAAGAAAGATAGACTTTCCTAATAAATTCGCAATCTTGCTAACCTGGGATGATGAATACAGAAAAGGTAATAAAGAGCAAATTGAACTAACAAGCTAAAGCAAAAAGGCTGTTATCTGATTTAGGCTTGCACATGGACACTTAAATTTACCAATTACAACTAAGCTTGTTGTTTGCAAGAGCTTCTTTCACTGGCTTTAAATCATATGTTTGAACTGACATTTGATTGCCTATAGCTTGAAAAGCAAAGGTTACTTCATCATTAGCTTTTAAAAATTTGAATAACTTTTGCTTCTCATAATTGAATGACTGAATCTCCCCCGAAGAATCAATTGGAATATAAATGTTTGACCCTTCTTTCTTTGGATTTGATACCAGCATGTGATAGCCACCATTGCTATAAGCTGCTTGCATATAAGAATATAAAATTAGATCTAATTTATTTTTTTCATCACACCTAAATATCAAATTTGGATAAATATAGTTGTAATTTCCATCTATAGTTAGCGTGTTAGGAGTAGTAACAATAGTTTTACCATTCGCTTCAAATTTTGGCGGGTCATAAACAGGATCAGGTAACTTAAAATTAGGCTTAATTAACTGGCCTTTATCATCAAACTTAGGTTTTTCTTTGCATATTTCAGCCCAACCGCGCGTAAACATTTTATTGCTAGTATTAGACTCATTTTGAAAAACTACTTCATTTTCATTCAAGACAATAAATTTGTTGAAACCAACATACCCACCAAGCCTATTTTTAGAATTAGCTTCACCACAATAACCTTGCAAATTTCTTACTTGTAATGAAGATGGATCTATCAGATCTTTTTTAATAGTAGTATTTATAAGGTCTAATACTTGCTGATCTAATTTAGCCTGTTTTTCTTCAGAACTTTCACACCCGATCAAAGTAAATACCGCTGCTAATAAAATAAACTTTTTCATATCATCTCAACTAAAAAATATCGTTATTCTTACTGTTTAACCCAATTAGCTACTGCTGACTTTGATACTTCAAGACTATCAGCAATCTCTCTTATACTTTTTCCATCTCTGCGAAGCGATATCGCTTTTTCTCTAATCTCAGTGTACTTCATTGCCCTAGCTTTACCTCCATTAGACGAGTTACTTGCCGTTCCTCCTTTAGCCCCTTTACGACTTTGACGATCTATAAACTCTTGATAACAGTAAGCATCCTTCTTCCAGCAGTACGTTGCAATGCTCTTTGCCGTAGCTTTGACCTCAGAGTATGGTAATGGCTCTAAAAACGCCTCATTTACGCTTAGACAGTGTTTTACTACTTCATCTAGCCAAGTAGTATAAATACCACCTCTATGTGCTCTAATCGCTTTATATGCCCATTTACGCACTGTATCGAACATAGTGCAGTTACGCCCAAGCCCTGAAACCTCTTGTTTCTTACTTAGTTTCTTCGGTAAATCGACAAAATCAGCTAAATAATCGAGCGTATAGGCTTGTTCACTCCAAAAAGTGACACGCCAATCTTTATGAAATGGATTCTTTGTAATGAGATGACTGTAGCCAACGTCTGCTCCAAGTTTATTGGCAAGTCCTGCCTGAACCTTCGAGGCATAGGCTATTGCTTTTTGACTCGCTAATTCACTGGTACACAGTGGAATTTCTAATTTATAGCAAATATGAGCATGACCATTTTTTAAGGTCTGCGCTGTCCAATAGGGCATTGGCAAATTTTCATCATGCCATGCCATGACAGCATCTGAACGATCTATATCAAAAAAGAAGTAATGAAGCATACAAGGCTGATTACCCTGTATGTATTGCATGTTAATTGCCGTTTTTTTCGGTCTTATTTGTAAGCCATACAATAAATCATCTGCACAGTATGGTTTATGAGCAAGATTTTCAAAAAAATCGCTTAATTGAGCGTTATTCACCTTTTGCAACGTCCTTTATGTTGCAAATGCTCAAAACATCAGTAAAATACAAGTATCGAATTTGCGTTTACTGATGCTTTAAGTATTTGTTAAACAATGAGAAAAAAGTAGGTTTGCCGACCTGCTTTTTTTTCGCCTGAAAGAAAATCTAACACAACTTTAATAGTTTTAAAAGTTATTGATTTTCTTAATTTTATAGCCGTTTTCTTGCCAATATACGGCATATAATCTAATTAAATATTTCTCGAAGTATGCAAGATTCTTAAAATAAAAACTCGCTTGGCTTCCTCATCAATTTGAATAATTGCACGGTATGGACTGTCAGAAATAAGCATTTCTCTTGTTCCTAAACTGCCCTTCTTTTTAGTTCGATTTGGTGAGAAATACAGGGTTTCCAGCTGTTCAGTAATTTTTAAATACATCCCTTCTGCTAGTTTTTCGCCCCATGTCTCTATGCCATACGCCAAAATTTCAATTAAATCCTGTTCTGCTTGTGGCAAGTAAGAAACTTCATAGGTCATCTTTTACGGCTCGCTACCAAGTCTCGTGCCTTTTGCATTGCAGTCGCATGTACTGACTTCATTTCTTTCGTGTCAGATGGATGCGCTTTCAAAGCATTTAACGCTTCTGTGATTTTCTCTTTTTCCCAATCTTCATAATCATCATCTTGGACATCAAAAAGGCTTTCTAAGTGGGTGCCTTTCACGTCTTTTAATGACAAGAAAACACCAACAGGGCGCTTATTCTTTGTGACTAATACAGGCTCTCGCTGCATCGTATCTAATAACTCACCAAAGCGTGATTTTGCATCTTTCGCTGTAATAACTTGCATTTTCAAACCTCATAAAAGTAGGCGTTTTGTCTATTTTAGACTTTTTTTGAAAGTAATCTAGCGTAATTTATTAAATTTAACGCCCAAATCCTCTACTAGCCCTCCTTTCAACCTGTTTTTCTTTCATTTGCTGGCTAATTTGCTGTTCACTTCTCTTAATTTGCTGTTCAGATTGTTTAATTGCTGATTTTGACTGGCTAATTCCTCGTTCTGACTTCTCAATACTTGATTCTGAATGCTCAATGTTTCGATCTGCTCGCTCTGACTTTGATTTATAGCGTTTAGCTCTTTCAATTGCTTCTCTAACGAGTTCAATAAGTCTTTGTAGCGATTCATAAAGTCGTTTGGCATTATCTTGTTCCGCTTGATTAGGATTACTCTGTTTTACGTCCTGCTTTACTTCTTTTGAGGTGGCTAAGTTTTCAAATAAACTTCCGCTATCCTTCAAAAGCTCCTTTCCATCATTTGACTGGTTAAATGGATTTTCAAAAGGAGTTTTAAAGTTAGATTCTATTTTTCCAATTTCAGTACCATTTGACTGGATGTGGTCTCGTAAGCGTCCGCTTTTTTGCTGTTCTTCGCCATGATATATAGGGTTTTCTTGTCTTCGCTCTCGTGTAGAGTCACCTTCCGCAAGATTTGTTTCTCTAGCGGTGTCTGCTCTACTTTCAGATTGATTTCGGCTAATTCCTGCTGCTTGTTCTGAATTTGCTTCGCTAACCACCAATTTACGCCAAGAAAGATCAGAAACACTGTAATCAACACGCCCAATATTGCTCCCGTGAGAATATTCAAACGCAAAGCGTTTCTGATTTTCGGCTGATGATCTTGGATGGTTTGAAGGTTTGACCTTAAAATTTTCTCTGTTTCCTTGCTGCTTGCTCTCAGTAAGGCGTTGTAACTTTCCAAGTGCTGTTTCGTAACGCTCTCGGCTTGTTCTTTGATAATCCTGTCCTGCTCGGCGGTGTTCTTCTGCAAATTGCTTATCAAATTGTCGATTTTCATAAATTACGCCTTCTAAACGAATATTCCGCTTGCCGTCAGGATTCTTAATACTGATTGATCTATCTGTTTCTCTAGCAATCTCAAAGCCTGCACCCTTCAAGGTTTCAACTACATCTTGCCTATTTTGGATATTGCCATTACTAATTTGTTCAGCAATTGCGGTCCCGATTTGCTCTTTAATTTCTTTGACGCTTGAAGGTAGGTTTTGGCTATTCAAAGTTTTAATTGCTTGAGCTTTCTCTGGTGCATGAGGGTCTGTTAAACCATGCTCAAAATTGATGACTTGTTTCCAGTTTTCTACAAGTGGGCGGTCAGCTTGATCAAAATAAGGCTGTAATCTTTTTCCTGTACTTAATTCCACATTTGGAATGACGAAATTAAGCTCTAAACGTCCTTTATCAGTGTGTTCTATCCAAGTGATGTCGTACTGGTCACGCTCTAACCCAGCAAGCAATGTTTCTTCAAAGCTCTGCATGATGGCTTCTTTTTGGTGTTCTTCGAGGTTTGGTTCCTCAAATGAAAGTACTCCAACCGTATAACGGTTTTGGAAGTCCAAGTTGTCTGCTAATCGTTGGGTTA
>NZ_VOZV01000066.1:0-5690 GCF_013419565.1 Acinetobacter sp. YH12072
CGAACACATTAACAGTCAATTGAAAAGATTTAGAATACTAAGTGAACGCTATCGAAATAGACGGAAAAGATTCGGTTTACGCATTAACTTAATCGCTGCACTGGTAAACCGGATGAACTTGCAATAATGACTTTCGCAAGAGATCTATTATTAATAACTTCTGTTTATCAAAGATTGATATTTAATCATTAGTTATTTTTTAAAATAAATTATAATTTACTTAGAAACTATATGATTTTTCAATAAATTGAATGCCTATAAAATAGAGATAATCTTTCAGGATAATGTAAATGGAAATTAAAGTATTTGTTGATGTTAAGACACGTTTAGGTGAAGTGCCGACATGGGATCCTGTTCGTCAACGATTATTCTGGGTAGATATATTTGATGGTCGATTATTTTCCTGTGATGAACAAGGTAAAGACCTGAAAGCTTGGGAAACCCTTCAAAAGATTGGATCTTATGCACTACGAGAAAATCATAATGGAGCAATTGTTGCCTTAGAAAATGGGCTGCATAGTCTAGATTTTGATACTGGCGATTTAGATTTTATTTATCATCCTGAACCAGATATGCCTTTTAATCGTTTAAACGATGGAGGTGTAGATCGACAAGGCCGTTTCGTTTTTGGATCAATGAACCGTATGGAGGAAGATAAAACTGCCTCTTTATATCGTTTAAATACAGATATGACGGTTCAGAAACTTGAAGAAAATATCAATACTTCAAATGGAATATGCTGGAACCCTAAAGGCGATAAGTTCTATTTTACTGATACCTGGCAAGGTGAAATCTGGTCATATGATTATGCCAGTTCAGATACCGCTTTAACCAATAAACAGATTTTTAGCAAAATCGATACGCAAGATGGTGGTTCAGCAGATGGATCAACTGTAGATAGTGAAGGTTATGTCTGGAGTGCAAAAGTATATTCAGGCCAATTAGTACGTTATGCACCTGATGGCACTATAGATCGAATTATTAAAATGCCAGTTAAAAAAGTGACCAGTCTGGCTTTTGGAGGAAAAAATTTAGACGTGCTATTTGTTACCTCTATGTCTCAGCCTCCTTTACCACGTTTTCCCGGAGACAATCAGTTGCGCGGCAGTGTATTTGCAATTTATGGATTAGGTATCCAAGGTGTCGCCGAAACATATTTCAAAGGTTAAATGCTATTAAAGCACTTAGCTGATTCACCCAGCTAAGTGCTATTTTATTTAATTCTATTTAGTATTCTCTAATAAAATTTTTATAAAAGTCTGCGCAATTTCTGAAACTGGTTCATCTTTTCTTGTGAGGATTCCATAATCCTGAGCATCCAGGATTAATTCAGTTTCTAAAATGCAAAGCTTCCCCTCTTCAACCTGTTGAGTGACCATTGCTTCAGGCAGCATAGCCACCATGGGAGCAGTTTGTATAATCTGCAAAAAGGTTTGCATAGACATGGTATTGACCGTATTCAAGGGAACTTTAACATTTGCGCGCATAAATGCCGCTTCCATACGTTTCCGAATCGGTGTGCCTTTAGGGTAAACAACCCAAGGCCAATCTAGCAGTTCGTTTAATTGACAAAACTTCTTTTGGGCATAGGGATGCTCATGATTGACTACAATACAGAAAGGTTCTGGTCCTAACGGTTTGAAATCGAAAAACTGCTGTTGGGTTGCTTGGGTGAATCGGCCTACTGCTAAATCCAATGTATGTTCACTGAGCATTTCCATCAAATGATCACTAGTCTGTTCAACAACATCAATAGAAAGTAAGGGCCATTTCTTTTTAATCTCAATCACAGAATTTGGAATTACAGAAGCTGTTGCTGCAAAAATCCCACCTACTTTGAGAAATCCATGACCACCTAACCTGAGCATTTCAATATCTTCAACAAAATGTTTGGCATCGTTCAGTACACGCTGTGCGTAACGAATAACGTGCTGCCCTAATGCAGTAACCGGCATACTTCTAGGTAAGCGTTCAAAAATAGTAAAACCTAAAATGCTTTCAATTTCTTTTAACATCTTACTTATCGCAGGCTGGCTTAAATTCATTTGTTCAGCTGCTAAATGCATATTTTTAGTTCTTGCTAAAGTCTCTAATAGAACCAAATGCCTATATTTAAACCAATTATTAAAACTTGAATAATTTAAGTCTGCCATTCAGAAGTCCTTTCCCAATAACTACAGGTTATTAATTATTAAATTATTACCATTGGTGTTTATTAAAAAGGAATTCTATGATGATTTCAATTATAAATAGAGTTGCTTTACATGAAATTTACATTAAATTCAGCCAATTCATTGCCAATGGATGGCACACAAGGATGTTTAATTGGACGGGCATGGGTACCGCATAAAATTGCTGGGCCATCACCAGTTATTCTGAGGGGTAATCAGGTTTTTGATATATCTAATCATTTCAATACGATCTCTGAATTACTAGAAGCTGATTCTCCTATTTCGGCTCTTGCTAAAATCGAAGGTCAATTAATTGGCAATATTGATGAAATTTTCGCAAATACTTTGCCTGAGCCAGATCCAAGTAAAGCTTATTTTTTAGCACCCATTGACCTGCAAGTGATTAAAGCGGCTGGAGTAACTTTTGCTGCCAGTATGCTGGAACGAGTAATTGAAGAACAGGCTGCAGGAGATGCGGATAAAGCACAACATATTCGGGAAATCGTACAGAGCGTAATTGGAGACAGTCTTAAATCTATACAGCCGGGTTCCGTAAAAGCACTGGAATTAAAAAAATACTTAATTGAACAGAATATGTGGTCCCAATATCTTGAAGTTGGGATTGGCATTGATGCAGAAATATTTACCAAAGCTCCTGTTTTGGCTGCCGTAGGTACAGGTCAAAATATTGGTATTCATCCAAAATCTGAATGGAACAATCCTGAACCTGAAGTAGTTCTGGTGGCAAATAGCCAAGGTCAAATTTTAGGGGCAACTTTGGGTAATGATGTCAATCTGCGTGATTTTGAAGGACGCAGTGCCCTTTTACTGAGCAAAGCTAAAGATAACAATGCCTCATGTGCAATTGGTCCTTTTATCCGCTTATTTGATCAGACATTTAGTTTAGATGATATCCGCTCATGTGAAGTAGAACTCAAAATCGCAGGAACAGATAATTTTGTACTGAATGGTTTGAGTTCTATGTCTCAAATTAGTCGTGATCCAGAAGATTTAATTCAACAGACTTTAAATGAAAATCATCAGTATCCAGATGGATTTGTACTATTTTTAGGAACCTTATTTGCTCCTACCCAAGATCGAGAAAAGCCTGGAGCGGGCTTTACCCATAAAGTTGATGATGTCGTACGGATTCATACACCTAAACTAGGCACTCTTTACAATACTGTAACGACCAGCGACCGAGCATTACCTTGGAATTTTGGTATCAACTCATTGATTCAAAATTTAAAACAGCGTGAGTTACTTTAGTTGTCAGTGATTATTCCTAGGTTGAATGGTATTCCTGAATTGTTAGTTTTAGGGTTGGTCTCTACTCTTCTAACAAATAACTCCTCCTATATTGCTTATTTGCATAATATTAAAGTAAGGATCTGGAAATGAATGATCAAAGTAAACGGATTTTTTTACGTAGCCAGGAATGGTTTGATGATCCAGAACATGCAGATATGACAGCTTTGTATGTTGAACGATATATGAATTATGGTTTGACACGCGATGAGCTCCAGTCTGGCCGACCAATTATTGGTATTGCACAGACCGGCAGTGATTTAACTCCTTGTAACCGTCACCACAAAGAATTAGCAGAACGCGTTAAAGCAGGTATTCGTGATGCGGGTGGTATTCCTATGGAATTTCCGGTTCATCCAATTGCTGAACAATCACGTCGTCCTACTGCCGCACTTGACCGCAATTTAGCCTATTTAGGCTTGGTAGAAATTCTCCATGGCTACCCGCTTGATGGGGTAGTTCTGACCACAGGTTGCGACAAAACTACACCTGCCTGTCTCATGGCAGCAGCTACTACTGATTTACCGGCTATCGTTCTCTCAGGTGGACCTATGCTGGATGGCCACTATAAAGGTGATTTAATCGGATCAGGTACAGTGATCTGGCATGCACGAAATTTATTGGCTTCTGGTGAAATTGATTATGAAGGGTTTATGGAAATGACCACTTCAGCCTCACCATCAGTGGGTCACTGCAATACCATGGGTACTGCACTTTCCATGAATGCCTTAGCTGAAGCTTTAGGTATGTCTTTACCGACGTGTGCCAGCATTCCTGCTCCTTATCGTGAGCGTGGTCAAATGGCTTATGCGACTGGAAAACGCATCTGTGAGATGGTTCTAGAGGATTTAAGACCATCAAAAATCATGACCAAAAAATCCTTTGAGAACGCGATTGCTGTTGCATCTGCTTTAGGTGCCTCAAGTAACTGTCCTCCTCATTTGATTGCTATTGCGCGCCATATGGGGATTGAACTAACGCTAGATGATTGGCAGCGTGTAGGCGAATCGATCCCACTGATTGTCAATTGTATGCCTGCAGGTAAATATCTGGGTGAAGGTTTTCACAGAGCTGGGGGTGTTCCTTCCGTATTACATGAACTGCAACAGGCTGGTGTCATTCATGAAGATTGTGCAACAGTAAGCGGCAAGACTATAGGTGAAATTGCCAAGCGGTCTAGAACTTCAAATGCCGATGTAATTTATCCATATCAAGAGCCGCTTAAGCATGGTGCTGGCTTTATTGTATTAAGTGGTAATTTCTTTGACAGTGCCATTATGAAAATGTCTGTTGTGGGAGAGGCATTCAGAAAAACCTATTTGTCTAATCCACAGGATGAAAACAGTTTTGAAGCACGAGCTATTGTGTTTGAAGGGCCAGAAGATTATCACGCAAGGATTAATGATCCGGAACTCAACATCGATGAAAACTGCATCTTAGTTATTCGTGGTGCAGGTACGGTCGGTTATCCGGGCAGTGCTGAAGTCGTGAACATGGCACCGCCTACAGAGCTGATCAAAAAAGGCATCGACTCTCTCCCTTGCTTAGGGGATGGTCGTCAGAGTGGGACTTCAGCTAGCCCTTCTATTTTAAATATGTCACCTGAAGCAGCAGTTGGTGGTGGGATTGCATTGCTTAAGACCAATGACCTTTTAAGAATTGATTTAAATAAGCGTTCTGTCAATGTACTCGTTTCAGATGAGGAATTAGAACGCCGCCGTCAACAATGGAAACCTGACTACCCTGCATCTCAAACACCATGGCAAGAAATGTATCGCAAGTTAGTAGGCCAACTTTCTACAGGCGGATGCCTGGAACCAGCAACCTTATATATGCGTGTCATTAATGACAAAAACTTGCCCCGACATTCTCATTAAATCGAATCTAGGACTAATTAGATGAATAATATCGGCCACAACTTTATAGCTGGCACCCGTAGCGCTGCAGGTGATAAAGTCCTGAAAAGCCTGAATGCCAGCACCGGTGAAGCCCTGACTTTTGACTTCTTTCAGGCCACTGAACAGGAAGTCAACCAGGCCGTGGAAGCAGCCCATACAGCCTTTAAAACCTACCGACATACTTCCCCTGAACAGCGGGCTCTATTCTTAGAATCCATCGCAGATGAACTCGATGCTTTGGGTGAAGACTTCCTCAATACGATTTCTCAAGAAACGGCTTTACCTATTGCTCGTCTGCAAGGTGAACGCGGCC
>NZ_VOZV01000067.1:0-5296 GCF_013419565.1 Acinetobacter sp. YH12072
CAAATAGAGCAGATAGAATTTGCACTCAACCATCGTCCTAGAAAAACACTAGGTTGGTATACACCGAGTGAAGTTATGGCTGGTTTTTATACTGTTGCACTTGCCGCTTGAATCCGCCATTTAAAAAAGTAGAATTTATTAAGACCTGATAACTATCAAAAAACTGTGACTTTTGAATAAGACCGTAAAATTTAAGGGCTGTATCCAGAATTTTCCGAAATTTTCTTATATCAGCTTACATATTTTGCTGTTTTCTATCCGACTTATATATATGGAGCTTTTTGTAAGGTCAAAATCCTTGCTGTATACAGGTTTTTTCTTAACCCTGCTTTTAAGAAGCAAAAATGAGGATATGATCTTTCTAGATTTCAGATTATCCAGAAAGCTTATTTAAGCGCAGAAGAATAAGCAGAAGATTAAAATCGATTAAGCCACATTTGAGTATCTATCTTTTACCCAATGCTGCATCACTTCCTCAATCACTTCTTTCTTGCCACTATAGTCTTCAGCAGCAAACAATAATTTGGCCCGACGTGGCAGACGTTCTTTGACTAATGAAAAGAGTAAATAGTGAGAGGCAAGATCTAATTGCTGAAATAAAGCCTGTACCTGATCAAAAGATTTTTGTTTCTGCTCAGCAGACTCATATTCGAAGAGAAAACGCAAAATGAAATTGATGTCTTCATCAAACATCTGTTCAGTCTGGTATTGATACACCTTATTTACCTTTCTTTTTATAGATGGATTGAGATTCAAAAATGATTCATTTATCTCATTATAGATTTAGCTTTAATCCCAGCTGATTCATCCATCTTTGTTTTGAATTTATTGAAGATTGAACATATAGCCAGACAACACCAATAAAAAAGGAAGAGATCTCTCCCAAAATCTCTTCCTTAGAATTGAATCTTTACCCGATCCATTATGTCATTATTATAGTTATTCACATTATATTAACTTGTCTCTTTACTTAGAGACCTGATCAATTATGGAGTTGTCTGTTATTGATCATTACCCTCTAGATATGCTTTTCACGGAATCTCTAGACGAATAAATCTTATACACAAAAAACCAGAAATGCAAGCCAAATGGCAAAATTTAAATGTTGTTTTTATAAGGTTTTTTTTGAATTTCTATATTTATATAATTCATATACAGCTTAAAAAATAAAAGCAGGCCGAAGCCTGCTTTTATTTCAATAACTTAGAACCAGCCTTAGTCAACGAAGGTCACTTTTGCAATTGCTTTTTTACTGGCCTGAATAATTAAAGTTACGTTCTCTTTCACAGAAAAAGACGCATCAACCGGTTTCCAGTCCACTTTCACAGTGCCGCGGCCTAAGGCATCTTTAGCTTGAGCAGCATTTTTGGTTAAGCCAGCTTCACGTAAAATTGAAGTAATGAAGATCTCACCACCAAATTCGCCACGTGAAATAGTCACTTCTGGCGTACCTTCAGGCAGTTCACCTTCAGTAATGATATTACCTGCACCTTTATGGGCATGAGCGGCAGCTTCAGCACCGTGGAAACGTTCTACCAGTTCCAGCGCAAGGATACGTTTTACTTCCTGCGGGTTACGGCCTTCTTCGATTTCTTTCAGCAAGCCTTGAATTTCTTCTATAGATTTGAAGCTGAGCAGATCGAAATAACGCTCAATCAGTGAATCCGGCATAGATAATACTTTCTGGTACATCGCGCCCGGTACATCAAATACACCAATATAGTTGCCTAAAGATTTAGACATCTTGTTCACGCCATCCAGACCTTCAAGAATTGGCACAGTGATACATACCTGCGCTTCCTGGTTATAACGGCCTTGTAGAGTACGACCCATCAACAGGTTAAAGGTCTGGTCTGTACCCCCTAACTCCACGTCAGCTTCTAAAGCAATTGAGTCATAACCTTGAACCAATGGATATAAGAATTCGTGAATCGCAATCGGTTGCTGATTGTTATAACGCTTGGTGAAGTCATCACGCTCTAACATACGTGCAACTGTTTGCTGTGATGCCAATTGAATCAGGTCAGCTGCAGTTTTTTGTGCAAACCATTCCGAGTTAAACACGACTTTGGTTTTGTTTGGATCAAGAATTTTAAATACTTGTTCCTGATAGGTTTTTGCATTTTCCAGCACCTGTTCGCGTGACAATGGCGGGCGGGTTGCGCTCTTACCAGTCGGGTCACCGATCATCGCAGTGTAGTCACCAATCAGGAAGTACACTTCATGGCCCAAGTCCTGGAATACTTTTAATTTATTGATTAAAACTGTATGACCTAGGTGCAGATCCGGTGCAGTTGGGTCAAAACCCGCTTTAATTTTTAAAGGACGATTCTGCTTTAATTTCTTCAGAAGGTCTTCTTCAGAAATAATTTCGTGGGTGCCTCGTTGGATGAGGGCAAGTTGTTCTTCAGCCGGCAGGAAATTTGACATCACAAAATCCAAATAGATCAGTTATACAATTTGTGCGATATACTAACACTTTTTCAGCACATTGCAGGCTTAAGAATAATCATGACAGCGATCTATATTGGGGTAATGACCGGCACAAGCATGGATGGTGTCGATATTGTTGCTGCTTCTTTTGATCCACTTCAGCTTCATGCTACCCTCACCTTGCCTTTTGATCCCGATCTTCGTGATGAACTGATGGCGTTAACTTTGCCAGATGACAATGAAATCGATCGCATGGGCAAAGCTGATGTCGCACTGGCACAGATGATTGGTCATGGCATCAATGCGCTGATTAAAGAAAATAATTTAGATCGATCTCAAATCAAGGCGATTGGCTCACATGGTCAGACCATCCGCCATCGCCCCGAACATGGCTTTACCCTGCAAATTGGTGATCCGAATATCATTACTGAAATCACCCAGATTCCGGTCATTTCTGATTTCCGTCGTCGTGATCTGGCTGCTGGTGGCCAAGGCGCGCCTTTAGTTCCGGCTTTTCACCAAGATATTTTCCAGCATGACAGTATTCACCGTGTGATTCTGAATCTGGGCGGCATTGCCAATGTGAGTATTCTGCCGGCAGGCCAACCGGATCAGGTCTATGGCTTTGATACCGGCCCTGCCAATATTCTGATGGATGCCTGGTGTCAGCGTTATACCGGCCAGCCTTTTGATGAAAATGGTAACTGGGCAGCTTATGGCACGCCAATCCGTAGCCTATTGGACCGTTTACAGGAACATGAGTTCTTCTCAAAAGAGCCACCGAAAAGTACCGGCCGCGAAGACTTTAATCTAGAATGGCTGGATGAACAGATTGCTGACTGGCGCAATGATCTTCAATATGATGAACTTGAAGATACACCAGAGAATGTGCAAGCTACTTTAATGAAGCTCACGACCCGTGCGATTAAAAAAGCCATTTACCGTTCTGGTCTGGATACCGGTGAAGTCTATGTCTGTGGTGGTGGTGCTTATAATTCACATTTATTGGAACAGTTACGCTGGCGTTTGCGTAAACATCATTGGAGCGTACAGACTACAGCCGACCTTGGCTTAAATCCGACTTGGGTAGAAGGCACGGCTTTTGCCTGGCTGGCGATGCGTTTTATGAATCAACTCAGCGGCAATCTGCCGGCTGTGACAGGCGCATCAGGTTATCGCGTTCTGGGCACGATCACCTCTGTATAAGAGCAGCTTTAAGCTCACTATATAGTCATAAAAAAGGTCTGCATATTTGCAGACCTTTTTTATGATGAAGAATTATATTTAGATCATGTCTAAATATAATTCTTCCTAACGCATCATTAGTTTGGCATTTTCATTTCTAAATGCACGCAGGATTTGCTGTCCCGCACGACCGGTCGGACTTAAACCTAAACGGTTCTGTTCCTGACGAATCGCCTGACGGGTTTTATCCCCAATCAGACCATCTACCTCACCAATATCATAGCCACGGTTTAACAGGAATTGCTGGATCTCGCGACGTTCCGAACGTGACGTACCCGGATCATCGGTTGGCCAAGCTGTCTGGATGCTTCCTTTACCTTGTAAGCGGTCAGATAAATGTGCAATCGCTAAAGCATAACTTTCTGCTGCATTATAGCTGTAAATAGCATCAAAATTCTTAAAGACTAAAAATACCGGTCCATTTTCGCCTGCAGGCGCCAATAAGCCAGCCTGAGAAGATTCTGATAAATTGCCCTGCAATAGCGGAGTACCGTCAGCACGCACCACACCACGATTCATCCAGCTACTCAGTGATTTTTTATTGCGTCGGCTTTCGCCTGCAACAGACATGCCTTGTGGAATTTTTACTTCAAAGCCCCAAGGTTGGCCAGTCTGCCAGCCACGTTTTTTCAGGAAATTGGCTGTAGAAGCCAGTGCATCAGGAATACTGCTGACTAAATCACGACGACCATCCCCATCAAAATCAACCGCCAGCTCATCATAAGTCGATGGCATAAACTGGGTGTGACCAAATGCGCCTGCCCATGAACCTTTGAGCTGGCTTTCATAGACATCGCCACGCTGTAACAGTTTCATAGTGGTGAAGAACTCACCACGGAAATAACTTTGACGACGACCTTCACAACTCAAAGTACCCAAGGCCTGTAATAAAGGATACTTCCCGGAAATATCACCAAAATTACTTTCTACGCCCCATACGGCTACGATGGTTTCTGCCGGTACTCCATAGGCTGTGCTAATCCGGTTTAATACCTCACGATGTTGCTGCAGTTTTTGTCGACCCAGTTGTACACGTTCTTCATCCACCAGTCCGGACAGATAATCCCAGATCGGAGTCGAAAACTCAGGCTGATAATTCAGCTTTTCAATCACAGAATAATCGGGTGTTAAATTTTGCGTATAACGATCGTAGGTTGAACCACTTACGCCTTGTGCAATCGCCTGACTGCGCAAATTGGCAAGACAATTCTGAAAATTATTTTGGGACGCATAATTGACGGGGCTGCTCGGAACAGAGGATATATCCGTTGATGTCACACGCTGACCATTAATAATCAGTTCTGCCTGTGCCTGTGTAGCAGCTAAAACCAAAGAACCAACAAAAAGTGCAAGCCGTTGCATAAGACCCTTAAATATTTAGATTTTGAATTATGTTTCTACCTTAGCAGCTCATGACGAAAATTAAAGCGCCAATGCGTAAATTTAAATTCATAATTCCTACACTTTTGAATTCATTTTGTAGCTTTTAAATTCGCAGATTCAAATCCCAAGTGCAACACATTTGTAATTAGTTGAAAAAGTTAGGTGTATTCATAGAATCATTAGACTTTTTCAACTCGCAATTGGAAAGCACACAATGAAGAAATACACCCAACTT
>NZ_VOZV01000068.1:0-5171 GCF_013419565.1 Acinetobacter sp. YH12072
TCCTCGCTTCGCGGGGCAGTTTTTAGTTAATCATGTTTGTGAAATCTAAAAGCAAAAGCATTAGTAATGTATTCGCTTCGCTCATACTTTTTGAAAAGCAAAAGCTCCAAAGTTCGCACCCATTCGGGATGCTCTGTACCTACCTTTTAAAATCGAAAGGGAGCTTGTAATCAGAGAAAAGGCAGGGGCAAAATTTTTATAATGCTCAATCGCTCGTAGACACTCGCTCGGTTCTTATTGCACTGATTAAAATATCTAATCAAAACCGTGAAACATTGCTCACTTATTGAGCGTGGAACGTGAAAAATCATAAAAAAAGCCCACCTTGGCAAAGATGGGCTATCAACTAGAAACTACAGCATTGATTTCTATAGATAATTATAACGCATTTCGTATAAGCTGTATTATGTTAATTTTAGGAAGACTTAAAAGTGAAGGTATTAGGAATCATCTTTTCGGTAACTTTAGTAATACTAATTTTATATGGTGTACTATGGATGTTTCATGGTTTTCCAGTAAATCCCTCAAATATTAAGAATGCAAAACCTACTAGAAATATAGAATCCAACTTAAATACGTTCTTAACAGATACAGCTTTACCACAAATAATAGAAAGTTGTATTCCTCTTTATAATGCTGATTTCAGAAGACTAAATCCTCAACTTAAAAATTTCCCTAATTTAATTACGGCTGATTATTTTAATAAAAATCAGTTAATAACAGTTAGTCCTCATACAGGTAAAAAAGAAGCCAACTTATCTACTGTAAATATTATTAATGAATTTTTTACTGTTTTAGATAGTCCAATAAGTGACCCCCAAATACTACAAGGATGTTTTGTAAATTATGGTTATACACTTCAAGACATGAGAAGAATTAAGAAAAAATTTAGCAATTTTGCAAACTCAAATTAATTAAATCCCCCATTTAACATAATGGGCATTATTATACGAAATTCCAAAAAAGCCTTGATAAGGCACGTTTAATGTGCGTATTAGCCCTGAAATGCACCGTAAAGCAGTTTTAGCATCAAGTAATTCCCTTAATTCTTTTGTAAGTGATGCAATTCAAGAAAAACTAATGCGTTTAGGCGTTTAACCTATCTTTGCTCGATGCTTTGAAATATGGCTTTAGCCATGTTTCAAAGTCGGGCAACTTTGCGCTTGCTGTAATCTGATCAGTAATGAGAAAAACCAAGCAAAGTACCGATCAACTAGTATTTTTTAGGGTCGATCTGACACCAGTCATAGGTTTTTTCTTTGACACTACTCGGTTCAAACGAGTAGCAATTTTTCCTCATTATTCTCACCAATGTTTCACCATCACTTTCTCGAATTTGTAGCGGATATTTTTTTAGTACAGCCATATCTGCTCTACGTTCATCAATTTCGTCTTTGCTTGGTATGTATAAGAAGATAGCCAAAATGAATACCATCATCACAGCCACAAACGTGCTGGCAAAAATAAGGATAAGTTTTAAGTTGAGCCTGTTTGTAGCTTCGTTTAATGCCTGAATACTGTTGTTTAATGCACATGTATGCTTCTTATTTGCGTTTTCTAGCGATTTTTCAGCCTTGTCTAGCACTCCACTAGCGACTTGGTTGTAAAACTGCTCTAATCGCTTCTTATCGTCTGCTATGGCTTCTCGATATTCCTTCATGGATGCCAATAAAATATATAACTGGTCATCTAAATCATTTTGATTACTCATAATGACATTCCGCCTCTACTTAGTTTTTGAGATGCCTTGCGGAGTGCTTGCTCGGCTCGTTGTTTATCTAATTCTTGCTGTCGTTTCATTTCCGCTTGGCGTTCCAGTTCTAGACGTTTGGTTTCTTGGTTCTTCTGCCATTGATCAAAACCTTGATCGACACGGTTTAAACCACGCTGTAAAATGCTCTCTTTCTGCTGTTTCTGTTGGTCAAGCTGTTGGGCGTTCTGCTGTTTCACATTGTCATTAAAACGGCTGATTTCAGTGTCTATGCCTTGTCTGCGTAATTGGGTGATTTTAGTGCCTTCATGGATGGTGGCTTGTAGTCCATTATTCTGATCGGCATAGCTGCGGTGGTCTATTTTTTCCTGAAAGCCTGCTCGTTCTAATGCGTGATTGGCTAAATTTGCCCACGTTTCCCGAATCTGTTTAATTTCGTCTTGGGTTGTCCCCATACCAAGGCTTTTTCGTTTGGCGTTGCTGAGTTCAATATCGGTTTTGGTGGTCAGAGTGAGTTTATTGTCTGCATCCAACTCGGCTTTTCGGGTTGTGAGCATGATATGGGCGTGATGGTTTTTATCATTACCGCCTTTACTCGGTTCATGGATGGCTAAATCTGCGATTACGTCATAGCGATCAACTAAGGACCTGGCAAAGTCTTTTGCCAAGTCCTTACGTTGATCAGCGTCTAATTCATCGGGTAGGGCGATTACCCATTCTCTAGCGGTTCGGGCATCTTTGCGGTTTTCGGACTGTTCTGCCAAGTTCCAAAGGTCATTACGGTCAATTTCAATATCGAGATTCGAGATAATTTCTGAATGGGCGACACCGTCTTTTCTTGTAAAGTCGTGGGTCAATCCTGTACGTTCATCTTTGAGCTTTTCACCTGCACGATAAGCCATAGATGCAACAGCAGTTCTGCCTGAACTTCGATTAACTGTTTTAGTTGAACAATGATAGATTGCCATGCAGTTGCCTTGAGATGCTTTTGCTTTTAAAAAATTGCGTAGCAGTTTTTTGGGGTTAAGGGGATCCCCCTTACGCAAACTTTGACTTGGATGAAATCCAAGTCGTAAGTGCGCATTTCATGAAAAACACGATAGCATATTACCCGCTTGAATTTCAATTCATAGGGTCTTATGCTTGAGTGGTTTTCTATATCCCGAATTTAACCATTATGACAAAATCTGCTGAAAATATCGAAAAGAAAATTGAAGCCCAGTTAGAGAAGCTGAAACAGTTAAAAGCTCAAAAACAGGCTATCGAAGCAAGAGAAAAAACCAAGAAAAAGGAGCAGGAAAGAAAGGATGATACTCGGCGTAAAATTTTGCTCGGTTCTTATTTAATTAAAAAGATGCAAAGTAATGAAGCTAACAAAGAAAAAATACTCACGGAACTTAATGAATATTTAACTGAAAATAGAGATAGACAGCTTTTTGACTTACCAAATATTGAGGAAAATTAATTATGAATAAAGCGGATTTAATTGCCAAATTAGCGCCTAAATTAAATATTAATCAAGACGAAGCAAGAGTTGTGCTTAATTCTGTTCTTGAAGTCATTACAGAAGCCCTAGTTGAAGATAAAAATGTCCGATTAGTTGATTTTGGGACTTTTGAAGTAAAACAGCGTGCCGAAAGAATGGGGCATAATCCTAAAACTGGCGAAAAACTTAAAATTGAAGCTAAGGAAATCGTCACTTTTAAACAAGGAAAGGCCTTGGGAGAGCAATTTATTGTTAAGCCAAAGCAAAAAAGTAAAGCTAAGAAGAAAGCCTAATTTTTCTTAGCTCTCTGTTGTTCTTGTTCGGCTTTATACTCTGGAATTAGCTCATTTAAGACCTTTTGGATATTTTCTTTATCTTCGATCTGCAAATTATCCCGATAGTAAATTAAGTCCTCTATTTTGCTTTCCAGCTGCATTCTTTCGGTTGGTTCGGCATTTTGGGATATTCGGGATAATAGGAAGATATAACCGCATATATTTTCCCTCGCAATTTCATAATTTATGATGTCGAGGTATTCAGCTTGTGTACCGTGAAATTCTTCTAATAGGTTGGTTAATTTCATCATGCTTGAAACCCTGCTTTTTCTAAACATGGATAAAGCTCTCTGAACTTTTCAGGCTCTAAAAGCATGTCAGCGATACGAATAGCAAATTGCTGAAAGCTTTCCGTACCTTGTGAGTATTTGCTCATTTCGGGCATTTCAGACATTTTATTGGCAAATAGGTGGCGTTGTGGATCGCTCAATTTTATAAAAAAATCGGGGCTATTACGATTTTGCTTGGATATTATTTTTTTTGAGATTTTATCTACTTTAGGCTTAAATTTGAATGAAAAACCTGTAATTGTCCGCCCTTGCTTATGTTGCTCGTATTTAATCGTATAGTCTGAATGTTGATTCACTTGCTCCACAGCCACATCTAGGACTCGCAACTTAAAGTTAGAAATTATTTTATATTGCTTAGGTTCTACACCTAATTGCCCTCGTAATTGTTCTATTTCAATAAATGGAATATGTCCTACATTTTTCCATTTCATGAGGAGTTCAAACAATCGAGTAGCGTAGGTACTGGTAAAGTCTGTAGTTTGTGATAAGTAATAGCTTGTGAAATATTCTTTTGAATTAGCAACCAATAGGACAACATCACTGGTAAGTTGGAAGTGTAATAACCCCTCTGATTCTGTATAACCGATCTTTTGTACCCATCGTGATTTCATAACGGTTGGTATATCGCAATCTCTTAGCTTTTTGGGACGTTTAAGGGTGTATTCCTTACCAAACTCCAAGCCATATAAGGTGTATGAGAAATAGCGTAAAAACAACCGTTCTGATGCTTCTTTTAATGCTCGATAAGCCACTGAACTATCAACCTTGAATTGTTCAGCATATTCCCCTGCATGTATGGTAAGAACTGTATCACTGGTGATTTCCTGATGCTGATTATTGGCTTTCACTAAAGCTAACCCTATTAAACGTTGCTCTACTAGACTCAAGGTATAACTTGCATCAATTAACGCATTATTTTTAATAACTAAATCATTTGCCATTTTTTATACATACATTCTTTTTAGTTGTAATTATATTACATTGATTAAATATGTATAGCAATACTGCATAAACGTATAGATAAGACTGCATAAACGTATAGATAAGACTGCATAAACGTATAGATAAGACTGCATAAACGTATAGATATAGCAATATAAGTCATTGATTATTAATATGAATAAGTGGTCTAAAATTATAAAATTATAAAATTATTAAAAAGAGGGGAGTGCTAAAAACTGCCCTATGTACTCGCTAAAGCTCGTACTCTATTGAAGCTCGTTCCTCGCTTCGCGGGGCAGTTTTTAGTTAATCATGTTTGTGAAATCTAAAAGCAAAAGCATTAGTAATGTATTCGCTTCGCTCATACTTTTTGAAAAGCAAAAGCTCCAAAGTTCGCACCCATTCGG
>NZ_VOZV01000069.1:0-5102 GCF_013419565.1 Acinetobacter sp. YH12072
GCAAGAGTGAACCACCTGATCCCTTCCCGAACTCAGAAGTGAAACCTCTTAGCGCTGATGGTAGTGTGGGGTCTCCCATGTGAGAGTAAGTCATCGCCAGCTCATTATTCCAAAAGCCCTCTGCTCATGCAGGGGGCTTTTTTTATGCGTGAAATAAAGATGAAATAGAAAAAGGCTTAAATAAATTTAAGCCTTTTTGAATCTATCTATTTATTGATCTGCAGCGATAATGGATTGTGTGGCATTCTTCAGCATATACAGGGCCTGACCCAATAAAATATCTTTTTCGGCTAAAGTGACTAGAATAAGAGGGTGTTTCGGTGCTGCAACCGCTGTCAAAATGGCTTTACCATTTTCTGCATCCAAAGTAATGCTCTGACAGCCAGTAAGATGGATCTCTTTAGTAAATGCAGAAACCATCGCTAAAATCGAGCTACTCACAGCAGCAAGCTTGCTATTGTTATAGTTGTCTTTCTTATGAATTGTGGCCAATTCAAACCCATCTGTTGAGCAGACCATTACATAATATACGCCACGAACATTGCTAATGATCTCCTGAATTTGCTGTTTGGCATGCTGAACGAGGGCTTCGGGGGCTTGACGTCTTTCTTGTATAGTAAGCATGCTTTAATCCTTAGCTCATGAGGTTATGGTTGACTTCGATTGAAGTAATGAGGGCTTCTAAGAGAAGCAAGATGTCGTCTTTTTGACGAGCATCTACAAAAAAGAGGGGGGTATAGAGATCCTGCTGGATCAGCCAGTCCTTATAAATCTGGATAAAATGAGGGCTTTCAAGATCACTATGCGTAATCCCAATGGCAATATTATTGGTATATTCCTGGAATACTTCGATATAGCTTTCCAGTTCCTGGATCGGATCATTCACTGTATGATCAATGAGAATAATAGCACCTAGTGCGCCTTGACAGATGACAGGCCAGATAAAGTCAAAGCGGCTTTGTCCAGGCGTCCCATACAGGCCAATTTTGGTTCCATCTTCTAATGTAATTTCACCATAATCAATTCCTACCGTGGTTTCCATTTTTGAATGACTGCGGTCGTCAGTATTCAGTGCCTCAGTGAGTAGCACTGGTATATCAGATAAGGAACGTATTGCGGCTGTTTTACCTGCACCCATGGAACCCGCAAAAACGATTTTATATTGTTGTAAAATCATAAGTATTTACTTTATTAAAATCCAAATTTAAATCGAAGCTTTCCAAAAAAGCTTTTAATGAAACTTTGCTGTTCTATTCTTTCAACTGGCTCAGTGGTGCGATAGCGACTTTCCCAAGCATTAATTTTTTCAATATTTCCCGAAGCCATACTGGCTGCGATAAATTGTCGAAGCGTAAGTAAGGAAATCGCATGTTGCTCAGCAATTTTTGAAATTTTAGCGCCTTGAATAAAGCAGGCAGATATCTGAAAAATACGTTTTTTATGCAGCGAATGAGCCAGCTTTGGCCAGTAGTGAATTTTATAGTGATCATCTTCAGGTGCGATCTGAGCAAAACTAGGCGAGTTCCAGAAAAAATTCCATAACCAGTCTTGGAGAATCTGCGTTTCTCTACGTGTCACTTTTAAGAGGTCGCTAGTAGATGCGAAGTCATATTGAAAAGAAAAGTCTGTGCCAGTTTCAGCCCGGTCTTTGTTTAACCAGGCCAGGTTTTTTGCTGAGTCAATAATGGCAATGGTGCCATGCTGATCATAGAGATGTAATTTACCTTTTTCAGGATGCAGCATCTCTTTAAAAAAGTTAATGGTGTAAGGATGGTTAGAAGATTCCTGGCTCTGAACGGGGGCTGAAAATATAGGTTCTTCTATTTCTGAGGTAATTTCTGAATTTAGGACGTTTTGCTCAAACCAGTGCTTGAGATTTTGTGTATTTTGCAGGGGTAAAGCGAGCGTATTATTTATAATCTGGTTCGAGTATTGAGTATTTTTAGAAATGCATAAATAAGGGCATTTTTGGTTTTTGAGAACACGTTGAATACCCTCTGTTTCAAGAAAGTATTCATATACAAACAGGCAATCGAGATGAGGATCGGAAGCAGTGTTCCATTGCAGGATAAAATGGTCAGGAATGATGTGTTGTAAAGTTTTTTTTAGTTCATCTGCATCGTGAATACTTAAACCTGCTATTCCAATATGAATATAATGCCTATGCATTTTAAGTCTCGATTAAAGTTTATATTTTATTGGGTGAAGCGCATAAGGATCCCCTTTATTGCATGAAATAAAGGGGAAAACTGTGTATTAGCTAAAGTCTAAACCTTGTTCAAAAGATTTAAGCTCATGACGAGCCATAGCCAGGTTTGCTTTAGAACGATCCAGTACAAGATACAGGAATACATTGTTATTCTTTTCGAGTGGGCGAATGAGATGATATTGCTTGCCCAGCGTAATCAGAATATCTTCAATCGAGTCATTCAGATTTAATGAATTCGCTACACGGCGTTTTGCGCGAATCACTTCTGTATTGCCGGCTGCTGCGAGTTCAAGATCGATATTGCCACCACCTTGAGTTGCTAAAGCCAAGCCGCTTTCACCATCAGCTAATGCTGCAGCAACGAAACCATCAATGTCTGTAAGTGTATCTTAGGTTACCTTAGCCATAATTATTTCCCTGTTATAAAAATAGTTGATGCGTTAGTTGTATTTGATGAAGTTCAAATATTATCTTTTTCATTCAAATTCATTATAAAAATGGGGGAGTAAATTACAATTGAAGTAAAAACCATATAAAATTTAATGGCTTACTTTGGATTTTAATTTTTAACTTGTACTTTTTAATTATGTGATGCATTTATCTTTTTATTTAATGATATGTGAAATG
The DNA here is from genome assembly GCF_013419565.1 of Acinetobacter sp. YH12072. Taxonomy (NCBI): domain Bacteria; kingdom Pseudomonadati; phylum Pseudomonadota; class Gammaproteobacteria; order Moraxellales; family Moraxellaceae; genus Acinetobacter; species Acinetobacter sp. YH12072. The sequence continues at coordinate 2,837 of NZ_VOZV01000069.1, forward strand.
ATTCTGTGATTATTTTTTGATCTATAATCTCATCTTAATCTAAAAGATGTAACAAAATATTTTGAATGGATTATGGAACTAATTAGGTAAAAATTTCAGTTGAAAAAATAGATTCACTTCATTCCCTGATAAATTTAAAGAATAAAAAAAGCCAATATCTCATTGGCTTTTAGTAAAACTAAATTTTTGAGGTTGAAGTAGTTATGCAAATACGCGTAATACTGCTTCAATCAATACCCAAAGAATCGCAAGCGCAACCACTGGCTCAACGATTTTTGCCCAGGTTGGTGTTTCTACAACAGCAACTTCTTCAACATCATGATGCTGGCTATTTTGATGAACCATTTGGCTAAACTCCTTCATTGATGCTTCTAATGATAGCTCTTCTTCATGAATTGGTTTAGAGCCTTTGAGTTCTGTTAGGTTATTTGTTGTCCAAACCCAATCATCTGCTTGCCCAGACAAATGTTCAATTTGTCCTTTCAACAGCTCTTGGATACTGGTCTGATTATGATTGCCAGTATCATGTAACTGCTTCAATTCAGTCAGCTGAAAATGGAAAATTTCAGACGTGAGCTGCTCCAGCTCGGGTTTCGGTAAAGTTGACTTGTTTTCCACTCGGGTAGTCAGGTGACGGGCGATTTCCAGAATATAAAGTTTATCTGGATGCTTGATTTCATTATATATTTTTTGCGGATTGTTACGCCATTCGCTAATCAGTTTGCCTAAAGTGAGAGCATTGATTTCTGAAATATATTTACGTCTTTCTTCTTTTGTATAGCCTTGTAGAAGCTCAGGCTTTTGAGTTTCTATCTGTTCAACAAAATATTGTACTAAATCAAAAGCCATTCACTTACTCCATTATTTTTAATCTAATAACCTTAGGGTTGGTTTTTTCTTTGCGGGCTCAGGCTGTTCTTCAGTGCTTGATTTTAAAGCATCTTCATCACTTTGTGTATGCTCATATTCATTTGGATCAAAGAATAATCCTTGACCATTTTCACGTGCATAGATCCCGAGGACTGCTGCCATCGGTACATAGATATCACGTGATACACCACCAAAACGTGCTGAGAAGGTGATGGCTTCATTATCCATATTCAGCGCATGAACTGCATGCGGCACAATATTCAGGACAATCTGGCCATCTTTAATAAACTGCTCGGGTACCATGGTGTTTGGACGTGTAGCATCGACCAGCAGATAAGGCGTCATATTGTTATCGCAAATCCACTCATAGATTGCACGTGCCATATAGGGACGGGTAGGACTTAAGTTGAATTCTTGTTCAGACATGATGTTTCTCTACAGGTTTGATTTGCTCTTGGTAGCGGTTTTTTTCCTGCAAGGTCATGGATTTTGCAAATGCAGGACGGCTAAAAACTCGCTGGCAATATAAATAAAATGGACGACATTGTTGTCGAGGTAATTCTACTCCCATGCTTTTAAGTCGAATGAAAATGGGAGCCAGCATGCAATCCAAGATGCTGAAATGTTCCGACATAAAATAAGGGAAATGCTGGAACAGGGGCGTTAATGAAATCAGGATATCATGCAACTGTTTTTGAGCCTTCACTTTGGCTGCAGTATCCAGAGTATCCGGATGACATAGCATAATATCGGCCAGTTTGAGCCAGTCATTTTCAAAACGCCAGATATATTGTCGCTGTTCCGCACGAGGCATGGGAGCATCTGCATAGAGCTTGTTCTGGCGGTAACGATCGTCTATATATTCGGAAATGATGCTGGTATTGAATAATTTTAAATCATTTTCAATCAGCATGGGCAGCTGGTTATAAGGATTGAGGCTGGCCAGATCTTCATCATCACTACCGACCAGGATCAGGTTATATTTAATCTGCTTTTCGGCAAGTACGTAGCGAATCCAATGGGAACGAAAGTCATCGGCATGGCTATATAAGGTGAGTCCTTGAAGTGGCGCGCTTTCGACTGACATAAATCCTGATTAAGTTCTAATGAATAGACTAGGATACTAAAAATCAACCTAAAAAGCACGAAGCATAAAAAGCCAATTGGACTAAGGCAGGGTAGAGTAGAGAAAAAAATGAAAGGAGCAGAACAACATGATCATGAATTTCGGCTTAATCATTCTGTTTATTATCATCGGTGTTGCGAATTAGGTGGTGTTTCAAAAAGTATGCTGACATTAAATGAAGCCATTATTGATGTAAAAAAAGGTTAAGTCGAAAGCTTTAAAATGGTTTTCAATCTTTTTTGAAAAATTACAACTCCTTCTAAAACCGCG
>NZ_VOZV01000070.1:0-4911 GCF_013419565.1 Acinetobacter sp. YH12072
ATAATGGCGGTTATACGAAATTTGATAGATTTTTACTAAAACACTATTTGAAATAAAAAAAAGCCCAGTCATGGAATACTGGGTCATGGAAACTTAAATAAGGATTTATATTTTATAAGATATTTAAAAAACCATAAAAAAACTATGGTTTTTTTTGTATCAACTTGTTTGTTGTCTCTACTTCATTGAATACTTCAAATTTTTTCCGATCATTATCGAGTTTAACAACGAGAGCTAAAATAAAAATCATTATTATAAAAGCTAGGAAAATCAAATACCTTCTCATTATTAATTCCACTATAAGTGCTATAAAGTATGCTTCCCTATAGCAAATAGATAGGACATAAAGAATGAAAAGTAAAGCTCGATACTTTGAGACATGGCTATTGCCATATCTCAAAGTCGAGCCACTTTGCGATATTCGGTAGCAATAAGATTAAGAAAAGAACCGAGCAAAGTACTTGCCAGTATTTATTTAGGATCAATAACACAGTAATCCTTATTCGTTCCGTGACAGTCATTTTTCATAACTCGGACACAGGATTTACCATTACAGTTTCTAATATCGAGTTTATAGCTTTGATCTAGCCAAGCTGCTTCAGCACGACGCTGCTTGATCTCATCAAAACTTGGAATAAATAAAAATATAAAAGACAGGAAAACTAATACCAGACTAAGGAAAATTGCACACAACAAGGCAATAAATTTGTAGTTCAATTTATCGGTGGCTTTATCTAACTCCTGAATACGACCTTGAAGGGCACGTGTAGCTTCCTGATTTGCGTTATTTAGGGTCTTTTTGCTTTGTTCTAGCACCCCACTAGCTACCTTATTGTAAAACGTCTCTAATCGCTTGTTATCATCTGCTATGGCTTCCCTGTATTCCTTCATGGATGCCAATAAAATATATAACTGGTCGTCTAAATCGTTTTGATTGCTCATAGGGAAGGCCCATTTCTATTCATGCTTTTGCGTTGTTTCAGCTTCATCGCTTGTTCTTGCTGTAGCTTTAACTGCTTTTTATGTTCCAGTTCTAGGCGTTTAGCTTCCTGATCTTTCTTCCATTGCTCAAAGCCTTGCTCAACACGGTTGAACCCTTGTTCTAAGGTTTTTTCTTTATGCTGTTGTTTGTTTTGGAGCTGTTGGCTGTTCTGCTGTTTGATCGTGTCGTTGAAACGACTAATCTCAGTATCTATGCCTTTCCTGCGCATCTGCGTGACCTTACTACCCTCATGGATAGTGGCTTGTAGCTGATTACCTTGATCGGCATAACTGCGGTGGTCGATTCTTTCCCGATACCCTGCATATTCCAGAGCATGATTGGCTAAGTTTGCCCAGGTGGCTCGAATCTGTTTAATTTCTTCCTGGCTTGTTCCCATGCCTAAGCTTTTTCTTTTGGTGTTACTTAACTCAATTTCCGATTTTTGAGTGAGGACCAGTTTATTTTCAGTATCTAATTCTGCTTTGCGAGTTGTCAGTAAGATATGTGCATGATGGTTTTTATCATCTCCACCTTTGCTAGGTGCATGAATCGCCAAATCTGCAACCACCCCATAACGGTCTACTAAAGATTGGGCAAACTCTCTTGCTAGTTCTTTTCGCTGTTCTTCATCCAGCTCGTCCGGTAGAGCAATCACCCATTCACGTGCGGTTCGGGCATCTTTCCGATTTTCTGATTTTTCCGCAAGATTCCAAACTTTGCTTCGGTCTAATTCAGTATCCAAGTTAGAAAGAATCTCTGTATACACCACACCTTCTTTTCTCGTGAAGTCGTGCGTTAACCCTGTCCGTTCATCTGTCAATTTTTCTCCTGCACGATAGGCCATAGATGCTACCGCAGTTCGTCCCGAACTTCGGTTAACGGTCTTAGTCGTACAGTGATAAATTGCCATGCCTTAGCCTTGTGATGGTTTTGCTTTTGCTTTTAAAAATTGCGTAGCAATTTTTTGGGGTTAAGGGGTATCCCCTTACGCAAACTTTGACTTGGATGAAATCCAAGTCGTAAGTGCGCATTTCATGAAAAACACGATAGCATATAGCCCGCTTGAATTTCAATTCATAGGGCCTTATGCTTGAGTGGTTTTCTATATCCCGAAATCTGAATCATGACAAAAGCTGCTGAAACTCTCGAAAAGAAAATCGAAGCCCAGTTAGAAAAGCTGAAACAGTTAAAGGCTCGCAAACAAGCTATCGAAGCTAGAGAAAGGTCAAAGCAAAAAGAGCAGGAAAGGAAGGATGATACTCGACGTAAAATTTTGCTTGGTTCTTATTTGATTAAAAAAATGAATGCCAATGAAGCCAATAAAGAAAAAATACTCGCTGAACTCAACGAGTATTTAACAGAAGATAGAGATAGAAAGCTTTTTGATTTGCCAGTTCTAAATTAATAAAAAAGGGAGCTATTTAGCTCCATTTTAAATAGTTACTTAAACCCAAGTTGCTCCAGTAGCGGATAGAACATCCTAAATTTTGGAGGTTCTAAAAGCATATCAGCAATACGGATTGCAAAATCTTCATAGCTTTCAGTTCCTCGTGAATACTCGCTCAATTCAGGCAATTTAGCCATTTTATTGGCAAATAAATGTCGTTGAGCATCTGTCATAGGGATAAAGAAATCAGGTGTATTTGGATCCCTTTTTAGGTCAACTGTCTTTTCAATCTTTGGTTGGTGTTTTTGCTTAAAAATAAATGAAAATGCTGAAATTAATCGCCCTTTTTTATGCTGTTCATACGTTGCCGTAATATCTGTATATTTATTAATTTGGTTAATAGCTGGTTCTAATACACGTTTTTTAAAATCATTCATTGCTATGTATTCAGTGTCTTCGATACCAATTTTGCTTCTGAAATCGTGTAACTCAATTTTTGGAGTTTTTCCAACTTCACGCCATGCAATCAAAAGCTCATATAAACGTATAGCGTATTTACTGGTAAGTTGGCTAACTTGTTTAAGCTGATAGCTCGTAAAATGCTGCTCAAGCCTTGTAATTAATGGAACAACATCAGGCGCAAATGTAATCTCTAATGTGGCTGAATCATCAATGTATTTAATACGGCTTACCCATCTTGATTTTACTGTGCCTATATTTCCTTTTTTATCTTGTTCTTTAAAGGAAAATTGTCGATCAAATAAGTTTAAAACAGCATTCTTTAATGCTTTATAGGCCCCATCATTGCTTATATCAAAACGGCTAGCATAGTCCTTCGCATGTATTTCTAATTTACTATCGGCTGTAATACCGTTGCCTGTTTCTCTTGCATTAAGAATTGCTAATAGTATTAAACGTTGTTCAGTTACTTCTAAATTATAACTAGCATTGATTAACGCATTATCCTTCACAACAAGCTCATTTTTCATAATCAGATTATATTGTTACTTATAATATGGACATTGTAAATTGAAGTCACTAAAGGGTCAATACCTATAATGTCCCTTTATAGAGACTAAATGTCCCTTTATAACCGACTAAATGTCCCTTTATAACCGACTAAATGTCCCTTTATAACCGACTAAATGTCCCTTTATAACCGCTAGAAGTCTTTAATAGAAAGGTTTCTAGCGGTCGTAAAAGCATTTAAAAGCTTTAAAATATATATAAAAGCCTAAGTAGGCATGAAAACAGCCCTATGCCCTCGCTAAAGCTCGGACGTTTTAACCTCGCTTTAGCTCGGTTGAGGGGCTGTTTTTTTCAAATATGAATTGAGGATTTAATAAAAAAAGAAACTATGCCTTCGCTTCGCTCAGTAGTCTTTATGCTCGCTTCGCTCGTCTAGAATTTGGCTAATACAGTTCGCACCCATTCGGGATGCTCTGTATCTTTCATTATGAAGCAAAGGGGAGTTTGTAATCAGGGAAAAGGCAGGGGCGAAATTTTAATGCCAGGTGGTCGCTCGTAGACACTCGCTCGGCTATTACTGGAAGAAGTTTAATAATTAAAATATCTAATCAAAACCGTGGAACAATGATCAAATAGTAAGCGTGGAACATAAAAAATAGAAAAGTTGCCGCCTTGTTGCTCTATGATTCAAGGCGGCAATCTCTAATATAATGATCTTGAAGGAAAAAACTGTTGTATTTCGTATAAGGTGTATTATGTTAATTTTAGAAAATCTTAAGATAATTATTAATGAGTGGCTTAATGAATAAAGAAATTTCTGTATTACTGCATGACGTTCCTACTCATGCAGATTACGCATGTGATGCAACAGATTTAGATCCAGAAGATATTCCTGAAGATCGTATAGAACAAGTCATAAATTTATTAAATTCTTCTGATGAAAATATTGTATTTGAGGCAGCAAAACTTCTGACTAATTGGGGACAATCCTCTGGTTTTGATGCATTAGTAAATTTATTAAATGAAAATAAATTAGTTGGTTATATAGATCATCGTTTACATGGTTATGATGATACACTTCAGCATGTACTTAGAGCTTTTGTTCGTTATTGGGCATTCCAAGCTGATCTAGGATTTGGTGAACAGGCTAGAATAAAAATATTTCATCCTATACAAAAGATTATAGAAATATCTAATACAGAACCATTTGATATTAGTCGCTTATTTTGGTTAATTGATGATGAAAAATACGATGAATATATTCCTTTAATTAAAAACCATTTAATCCAAATAATAGATCATCCTGAATTACAATTTTGGAAAATCCATGATGCTATTGAACTGATGCTGAAATTAGAGCCTGAGTTTGTTCATAATTTATTAGAAGAAAAAGGCAAAACATTGGAAGACTTTAAAATTAACACTTTATAAAGTTATACATTTAACATAATGGCGGTTATACGAAATTTGATAGATTTTTACTAAAACACTATTTGAAATAAAAAAAAGCCCAGTCATGGAATACTGGGTCATGGAAACTTAAATAAGGATTTATATTTTATAAGATATTTAA
>NZ_VOZV01000007.1:0-126687 GCF_013419565.1 Acinetobacter sp. YH12072
GTAGAGAAAACAAGGCATTCAAGGGCTCTCGCCCTAAGCGTTGTCGTGCTTGTACTGCTGCACTGGGAACGCAATATTCTGTGGTACCAAACACAAGTTTTAGTTGCTCTACCACATACCCGATCGGTTGATCTCGAAACAGGGCAAGCCCAATCACCAGCCATACCACATGTTCGGCAGGTAATTTTCTTCTCCTGATAGAAGCCTTACCTGTTTGACGCAGGCTCTCTTCAATCCAATTTAAATCAATGAATTCACTGAAATGGCTAAGTGAAGGTAGAGAATGTTGAAGAGTACAATCTAAATTTTCAGATAAAGTCATAAAAAAATGAGCGTATTGGCATACACTCATTTTTACTACATTTTTCTAATGTCTGCTTAACTGACTGGCATTACCCATCAGGAGGCTTTTTTAGGACATCAGATCTTAATGATCAGATGCACCTGAGATTCCAATACCTGTTTGTGAGCGAACAAACTGTGCATCGAAAGCTTTGCGTTCTGCCTGTGCTTTCACTGAGCGGTCTGTGATGGAGAAGAACCAGCAGCAGAAGAAAGACAATGGCATTGCAAATAATGCAGGACCATTAAATGGAACGACTGGTGTATCTGAAATCGCGAAAGTATCTACCCAAACGGCTTTAGACAGTACAATCAGCACTACCGCAGTCACCAGACCAACCACGCCACCAATGACAGCACCACGTGTGGTCAGGCCTTTCCAGAACATAGACAGTACTAGTACCGGGAAGTTGGCACATGCTGCTACCGAGAATGCCAGACCTACCATGAAGGCAACGTTTTGCTTCTCGAACAGAATTCCCAAGATCATCGCAAAGATAGCAAGACCAAGAGTTGCAATTTTAGACATGCGCAGTTCAGATTCAGGTGTAGTACGGCCTTTCTTGAATACGTTTGCATACAAGTCATGTGAAATTGCTGAAGCACCTGACAAGGTCAAACCTGCAACTACCGCAAGAATGGTTGCGAATGCCACTGCAGAAATGAAGCCCATGAACAGGTCACCACCCACAGCATCTGCCAGGTGAACCGCGGCCATGTTGTTACCGCCCACCAGCTCTAGCTTGCCTGTGATTGCCATTTTTGCAATGTCCAGGAACTGCGGGTTGTTCGCTACGTATAGAATCGCACCGAAACCGATAATGAAGGTTAACAGGTAGAAGTAACCGATAAAGCCTGTTGCAACCACCACTGATTTACGTGCTTCTTTGGCATCTTTTACTGTAAAGAAACGCATCAGGATATGTGGCAGACCTGCTGTACCAAACATCAGCGCCAGACCAAGAGAAATCGCATCGACCGGATTCGAAGCGAGATTACCCGGACCCATAATCTTGGTTGCATCTGCAAGGCTCAAGTCATGTACTTTAGAGTAAACCTGAATCGATTGTTCAAACATATTGGTAAAGCTGAAACCTACGCCCTTCATTACCATGAAAGCCATAAATGTCGCACCAGACAACAGCATTACTGCTTTAATGATCTGTACCCAAGTGGTCGCTAGCATGCCACCGAAGATTACGTAAGCCATCATCAACAGGCCAACAATCACCACAGCAATATTGTAGTTCAGACCGAAGAGTAACTTGATCAACTGACCTGCACCTACCATCTGTGCGATCAGGTAAAACGCAACCACAACCAGTGAACTTAATGCAGCTAGAGTACGCACTGGTTTTTCTTCCAGACGGAACGACACTACATCAGACAGGTTAAATTTACCCAGGTTACGCAAACGTTCTGCCACCAGGAATAAAACGATTGGCCAACCCACCATAAAGCCTAGTGAGTACAGCAATCCGTCAAAACCGGACAGGAATACCATCGCGGAAATACCGAGGAAAGATGCTGCAGACATGAAGTCACCAGCAATGGCCAGACCGTTCTGGAAGCCAGAAATCCCGCCGCCGGCAGTATAGAAATCATTAGTATTTGTGGTTTGTTTGGCAGCCCATTTGGTAATAAATAAGGTTGCTCCAACGAAAATCACAAACATGATAATCGCGTGCCAGTTGGTCGCTTGCTGCTCCGCAGCACCCAGATCTGGTCCAGCAAATGCCATTGCCGAGCTGAGCAAGGTCAGCGCTGCAGCAGCAAGCGCTTGATATGAAATCCCTTTCATCTTAGTGTTGCCCCTTTTCTTTTGTAATCGCTTCCACTTCCTGAATTGCTTCTCTGTTCAGCTGATCAAGTTTGTTATTGGCAATGTAGGAATACACCCAGCACAATATAAAAGACAAAATAATGATACCGATACCTAGAGGTACACCCCAGGTCGTTACACCGCCAGAAATTGAAGACAATAGAAATTCTTTGTTGTAGCCAACAAGCAACATGAAACCGACATAGACAAATAGCATGATGCCGGTTAAGGTCCAGCTCAGCGTACTTTTTCTACGTACCATTTCTTTGAATTTGGGATTCTGTAGAATTCTTTCTACTTGGGCCTCATCCATAGTTACACTCCTGTAGCCCCACCATGGGCTTACTATTTTTTAATTCGAATTATCACTGTTGCAAAATAACAACATTTAGAATGACTTGTAATTTAGACTTTGGTCGTTAAAAAATGATCAATTTAAACTGCTGAGTGCATGATGCGGTATCATAGCGTCATGCACAGTACACATCAGGCTATATGAACAGTTGGCTCATCATAGGGGTGCTCGCCCTCTATATCACTTTACTCTTTACTTGCGCTTTCTATGGGGAAAAACATGCCAGCCGGCTGAGTACCCGTGGCCGCATGCTATTGTTTAGTTTAACTTTAGGCGTCTACTGTTCTTCCTGGACATTTTATGGCGCGACCGGTGCTGCGGTTCGTGAAGGAATTATTTTCCTGCCGATCTATCTTGGTCCCCTGCTCTTTGTCGCGATTGGTTACGATATCTGGCGCCGTCTGGGACGGGTACGCCAGCATCATGCGATTTCCTCTATCGCCGACTTCGTCGCTGCACGTTATGGTAAGAGTGGGCCTCTGGCTTCGCTGGTCACCATTCTGGCGGTGATTGCCATCATTCCCTATCTGGCTTTGCAGTTACGTGCAATTGCCTTGAGTGCGGCGGTCATTCTGGAACCTTCAGCCGGGATTGCCAGTACCACCAATAGCGTACTGTTCCTGACTGGCGTCCTGGCGATTCTGGCGATGATTTTCGGTACCCGGCAGATTGCCAACACCGAACAGCATGGCGGTCTGATGCTGGCTGTCGCCTTTGAGTCTTTTGTTAAGTTATTTGCCTTGCTGGCCGTAGCCTGTTTCTTTATTTTTGAAGCACCAGAAAATCTGCCTCAGATCAGTAGCGATATTCAGTCAACCTTCCATGATGTACAGCTGTTTGGCGTACCGGAAAGTTTCTGGGTACAGACCCTGTTGGCTGCACTGGCGATTATCTGCTTGCCACGTCAATTCCACGTAGCAGTGGTTGAATTACGGGATGAAAAACATATCCGTGGTGCACGTCGCTGGTTTGCCATTTATCTGATTCTGACCACACTGGCAATTATCCCGATTGCCAGCTGGGCACTGCATGCGGCTCCCCAATATTTAGCGATTCCAGATGTCGCGGTACTGTCTTTACCGCTTAGCTATAATCAGGACTGGCTGACCTTATTGGCCTTCTTAGGCGGTTTCTCGGCTTCGACTGGTATGTTACTGGTGTCTTCAGTCGCCCTGTCGATCATGCTGAGTAATGACCTGATCATGCCAGCGCTCTGGCGCTTAAACCTGATTTCACGGCATGACAAGCGTTTACCACTGGTACTGAAATTTACCCGCCGGATCTGTATTCTGGCCGTGATGTTGATGGGCTTTCTGTTCTTCAACTTTTTTAATGATATTGACCAGCTCTCAGTCTTTGGTCTGCTGGCCTTTAGTGCCGTGGCACAATTCGCCCCTGCCCTGATTGGTGGTCTGTATTGGCGTGGTGGGAGTAAGCAAGGTGTATATGCTGGCCTGCTGACCGGTTTCGCTTTATGGTCGTATACCCTGCTATTACCAACGATTTTGCGCAGCCTGCCAGAAGCCTATCAGCAGTTCAGCCAGAGTTTTCTGGAACAGGGTCCTTTGGGCTGGAACTGGTTACGTCCTGAAGCCCTGATCGGTTTCGAATCTTTTGATCCTTTAACGCATGGTGTGGTCTGGGCACTAGGTCTGAACACATTCCTATATATCTGGGTTTCCCGGATGTTCCGTCCAAGTGTGGCTGAACAGATTCAGGCGGAAAGTTTCTTCTACTATGAAACCAAGCCGCTTCCTTCTCAAAGTCCATCTACTGATGTCAGCTACTCGCATCAGGATGTGGCCCGTTTAAAAGTTGGTGACCTGATTACGCTGGCCAAGCGCATTACCGGTGAAGGTCCAACCATGCAGGCCTTCCAGCAGTTCTGTGCTCAAAATAGTGTGGAACTGAATGAAAATAGCAGTGCCAATGGCATGTGGTGGCGTTTTACTGAGCAGTATCTGGCCGGTACCATTGGTGCAGCCTCGGCACGTACCCTGCTGACTACCGCGATGGTGAATAATGGCCTGGCCCTCGGTCAGGTGGCGAATATTCTGGATCAGGCCTCACAATGGCAGCGTTTTAACCAGAACCTGATCATGACCATGATCGACCATATGACCCAAGGGGTGAGTGTGGTTGATGAAAATATGTGTCTGGTCGCCTGGAACAACCAATACCTGAAACTGTTCGACTATCCAAAAGATATTGTTTATGTCGGCTGTCCAATCGCTGACCTAATCCGTTATAACGCTGAACGCGGTGAATGTGGTCCGGGCTCGGTCGAAGAACATGTGCGTAAACGGATTCACTGGATGCAGGTCGGCAGTGCGCATGAATTTGAACGGATCCGTAAAGATGGCCGCGTGATTCAGATGCGGGGTAACCCAATTGAAGGCGGTGGTTTCGTGACGACCTTTGCCGATATTACTGCCTTCCGTGAAAATGAAGCATTACTGGAAGCCCGGGTTCAGGATCGTACCCAGCAGCTCGCTGATGCCCTGTCTGAACAGCAACTGGCGCGTGAACAAGCCGACAAAGCCAATATGTCCAAGAGCCGCTTTATTGCTGCCGCCAGTCATGACCTGTTACAGCCCATGCATGCTGCACGTCTGTTCAGTACGGCGCTGGAGCAAAGTGTACAAAGCGAAGAAGATCGCAAGACCCTGCAGCAACTGGATCGTGCCCTGCATGGGGCAGAAAGCATGCTCTCAGCTCTGCTGGATATTGCCCGACTGGAGGGCGGTACGATTCAGCCGAAACGCCAGGCTTATCCACTGCATGATTTATTAAGTGATCTGGAACTGCAATTCAAATCCATTGCGGCACAACGTGGCATCAAACTGCGAGTGCATGATGCCCAGTTCTGGATTGACACCGATCCACAATGGATTCGCCGGATTATCCAGAACTTTGTCAGCAATGCCCTACGTTATACCGCCAAAGGTAAGGTCGTGGTCGGTGTACTGCGTTCTAGCAACCGGCCAAATCATATCCGGATCGGGGTTTGGGATACCGGTCCCGGTATTGCTGAAGAACAGCGGATCAAGCTGTTCCAGGAATTCGAGCGATGTGGCCATACTTCGCCTTGGGGTGAACAGGGTCTGGGGCTTGGTCTCGCCATCGTGCAGCGTATGACCGGACTACTGGATTATCCAGTTCATGTTTCTTCCGAGCTGGGCAAAGGTTCCTGCTTCATGATTGAAGTACCGTTGACCGCAGCGCCGAAAGTCATTGCCGCCCCTGTTCAGGCTGTGCCATTGAAGTCCAAGGCCTTTAAGATTCTATGTTTGGACAATGATGAAACCATTCTGGAAGGCATGTCGACCTTATTGACCAAATGGGGCTATCAGGTCTTTAAAGCCACTGAACCAGAACAGGCAGCCGAAATGATCCAGCAGGAAAATATTCAGGTCTGGCTGGTCGATCAGCATTTAAATCAGGATAAAATCGGTCTGGACTTTATTCTGGAACATCGTAGTAGTGATATTCCGGTGGCATTGATTACCGCAGATTCTGATCCGGAACTGCCACAGCGCCTGAAGGATTTAAATATTGTCCTGCTGAAAAAACCGTTAAAGCCTGCTTCACTCCGTTCCTGGTTATCCGGTCTGAAAATCTCCGGTAACTAGAACTTTTTATTTCCATCTCAATGCCCATTTTAATGATTTAAAAATGGGCATTTTTTATACTGAATAAATACCTTTCTTTACCTGACTGGCAAAAAAATCAGGCCAATGTGCTAAAAGCACCAAATTTCACATAATTCCTGCTGATAAATTGCTCAAAATTATCATTTCAGCATTCTCTATGGCAAAAGCCACCAATTCTATTAATATACATGTGTACACCTAGTTACAATTATTTAAGTTGTTGTTTTAAATTAATTTTTAATCCTATTTTATGGCAGATAGAACTTTGGTCGTATTTTTAATACAACAGGCTTAGCTCTAAAAATAGACAATATAAGAAACGATCAGTTTCCATCTGACAATGCCTAAATCCTTTTGGCAGCTGGTCTATTTGCACTGCTAGATAGGAGTTATAAAAATGAAACTCGATGAATCAATTGCTCAGCTTCCCGCACAGACTCAGCAATTCCATCGCCAATATGGTGCTAATGCCTTATTACCCAGCATCGACTGGACGCAAATGTTTAAATACAGCAAACTCGACGATACCCAGATTCAGGCACTTGAAACCCTGTATCAGCATGCAGTTCCTTTAGCCCTGCAAGTTTTCGATGAACTGCATTTTGATGTCTTTGAACCCTATGCCTATAAACCGCAAGGTTTAGGTTTATTTGAACGTCTGGCTGAACAGGAAAACAAGTTGATTGAATCTCTGGAAGCGGAAGCCGAAGATTTACCAGCAAAAACCCGTCATCAGATCTGGAGTATGCTGCTGCGTGGTGGTGCCGTACTGGTCTTTAAAGCGTGGCTCGGCAAAGTGAAAAATGAAGAAGATTGCCTGGATACCACCCAGTTTGATGAACTCTCTGACTTGCTCTTTATCAAAACCTGCCCGCATGAACTGGCAGAGCACCTACAGGTCGATCCGAATAGCACAGACGAGCATGTATTCCTGATGTATGAAGATGAAGTTTATCTGGACCGTTTTAACAGTCTGGAAACTGCTGCCCTGTTTGTAGACTTAGGTGTGTATGATGCGACTTTCCTGAGTCTACGGGATGATCGCGTAGCAGAATACCTCATCTCTAAAGGCTATGTCACCCAAGAACAGATTGATGAACTGCAATCCGCACTGAATCCCATGTTCTGTACCGATGTTACCCAAAAACAGGATTATATTGCTTAATCTGGCAACATTCTCGCAATAAAAAAGACCTCATCTGAGGTCTTTTTTATTTTGTAAGCAGCATCACTTACATTTTCTTTTCTTCAATATTCAAGGCATTGATGGCAAGCACCGCCTGGGTACGGTTTTGTACACCCAGCTTACGGAAGATCGCTGTTACGTGCGCTTTAATCGTAGCTTCTGAAACATCCAGTTCATAGGCAATCTGTTTATTCAGTAAGCCTTCGGCTACCATCATCAAGACACGGAATTGTTGCGGTGTCAGTGACTGAATCCGTTCTGCCAATGCAGTTTCGTCTGCAGCACGCGGATCGAAGTTCATGTTGGCTGGCAGATTGGGTGGTAACCAGATTTCACCTTCGAGGACTTCACGAATCGCTTCACCAATATGGCTTGGATGTGCAGATTTTGGAATATAGCCCATTGCACCATGTGCAATCGCACGCTGGATAATGCTGGCTTCTTCGTGAGCAGAAACGACAATAATTGGAATCGAAGGATATTGGGCGCGAACGTGGACCAGAGCAGAAAAGCCCGATGCACCTGGCAGGTTTAAATCCAGAAGGACAAGATCAGGCTCAGGACCATTTTCTAGACGTTCATAAAATTCATTGACTGCTGCAGTTTCATGAATCTGCGCTTGTGGCAGACTATAACGAACAGCTTGGATCAGAGCATGACGAAACAGTGGATGATCATCAACGATTAAAATATTCATAGGACGTGAGAGAGATCTTGTGCACAGTAGCTCCTATTCTAACCACACAAGCCAGTTTATGGATATGCAAGATCGCCAATTTTTTAAATAATGTGGAGTTTTTCTTTAATTTTTTTAAATTTTGGCTTATTTCAATAATTCTTTAATTCTCATCACTTTTTTATATATGATTTATTCCTATTCTGCATAGCTTATCTTTATTCAATATAAATATAGTTATCAGCCATTTATCCAGCTCTATCCGTTTCAGAAGCACATTTTCCGCTTATATAGAAAAATCAGATAACTTTTCAGCATTTCGTTATTTTACACCTACTGCGGCAATCGGGATTAATAGGGTCATTCCGAGCTTAACCATTTTTAGGTACTTCACATGTCCCATTTTTCCGAGCAAAAACCTTTAAATATCGTGGCTGTTTCTGGCGGCCTGAATCACCCCTCTAAAACCGAAGCATTGGTTCAAGCCATTCTGGATGAACTGGGTGAAGCGACGCCAATCAATGTACATTTCATTAAATTTAGCGAAATCGGCCAGCTTTTAGGTGGTGCAATTTACCGTAACCAGTTACCGCAACGCGTGCAGGATGATCTAGCAGCCGTTGAAGCAGCAGATGCCCTGATTGTTGGTACGCCTGTTTACCGCGCTTCATTTACGGGCCTGTTCAAGCATTTCTTTGACTTCGTAGAACAAACGGCGCTGGTAGATGTACCGGTTCTTTTAGCAGCTTCTGGTGGTAGTGACCGTCATGCGCTGGTTCTTGAGCACCAATTACGCCCATTATTCAGCTTCTTCCAGGCACAAACCTTACCAATCGGGGTATATGCCACAGATCGTGACTTTACGCCTGAATACACCATTCACAGCGAATTACTCCGTGCCCGTATTACCCTGGCAGTGGCTCGTGCCCTACCGATCCTTGAATGGGCGCCAGCAAAGGGGCAGCGTGCTGAGGTCATTAAAGAAAAATCTCAGCAAGCCAACCAGAGCCTAGGCATCAACAAGCAAATCGAACAGGAAGAAGTTTTACCTTCAGCTGCAGTGCCAAGCCTGGATGCCGCAGAATCCCGTTTGCACAGCAAGAAAGTGCCAAAGACTCAAGTGGCTTAATAGCCGCTTCATTCAGAGGGTAAGAATAATGTCTCAAGATAAAAATATTGTATTTGCTTACTGGGTTCCAAATGTCAGTGGCGGTCTGGTGGTCAGCGACATTGAACAGCGTACTGACTGGAGCTATGACTATAATGTCCGTCTGGCGCAAACTGCTGAGAAAGCAGGTTTTGATTATGCCCTGACCCAGATCCGTTTTACTGCGGGCTATAACGCTGAAAACCAGCATGAATCAGTGAGTTTCAGTCATGGCATCCTGGCAAAAACTGAACGTTTAAAAGTGATTGCCGCGATCTTGCCGGGCCCATGGAAGCCTGCGCTGGCAGCGAAGCAGCTGGCCACCATTGACCATCTCACCAATGGCCGGATTGCGATTAATGTCGTAAGTGGCTGGTTCCGTGGCGAGTTTGATGCAATTGGTGAAGAATGGCCGGAACATGACGAACGTTATGCACGTTCAGAAGAATTTATTCGCAGCCTGAAAGGGGTCTGGACCCAAAACAATTTTAGTTTTGATGGTAAATACTACCAGTTCCAAGACTATACCTTGAGTCCAAAACCGGTACAAAAACCGTATATTGAAATCTTCCAGGGGGGAAGTTCCCGAGCAGCACGCGATATGGCATCTCGCGTGTCTGACTGGTACTTCACCAATGGCAATACACCTAAAGAGCTGAAAAAACAGATCGATGATATTCGTGAAAAAGCCAAAGCGAACAACCACTCTGTGAAAATTGGCGTAAATGCATTTGTGATTGCACGTGATACTGAAGAGGAAGCGCAAGCAGTACTGCGAGAAATCGTGGCCAAGGCCAATGTTCAGGCGGTAAAATCTTTCGGTGAGGCAACGCGTGAAGCGGGCGCAGCCAGTAAAGAAGGTGAAGGTAACTGGGCCAAATCTACGTTTGAAGATCTGGTGCAATATAACGATGGCTTCCGTACCAACCTGATCGGTACACCTCAGCAGATTGCGGAACGTATCATCGAACTGAAAAAAGTCGGTGTTGATCTGGTTCTTTCAGGCTTCCTGCACTTTATTGAAGAAGTGGAATACTTCGGTGAAAAAGTCTTGCCACTCGTGCGTGAACTCGAAACGCAGCAAGCTGAACAGCAACAAGAAGAACAAGAAGCTGAGCTCGTTTAAACTATAATAATGCTCAGCATAACGATTCATTCCCTCAAGGCTCGGCTTGAGGGATTTTTTTTGTGCAACACAGTGTTCTCGGCATAGAGATAGCCGCCTGCTTCATTCTTGACTAGAATGAAGCCAAACTCGATGAGATAGAAATTTAAATTATGTATACCGGTATCGTACAAGGCTTGGAAAAAGTCGTGGATATTCGCCAGGGCAATGGCTTCATTACCATTATCGTGAGCAACGAAAATCAGTTTTTTCAGGATGTCTTTATTGGCGCCAGTGTTGCGATCAACGGCGTCTGCCTCACCGTAACGACTATTGATCAGAAGCTAAACCAGATTCACTTCGATATCTCCGATGTAACCCTTGCCCTCACCACCTTAAAATCTCTTCAAGTGGGTGATGAAGTGAATGTCGAACGCTCTGCCAAAGTCGGTGCAGAAAATGGCGGGCATAATCTGTATGGGCACATCGAAGGCACAGCAATCATTAAAAATCTGGAACATCGGGGTGAAACCTACCATATCGATATTCAGATCCCGGATGGCAATATCAAATACTTTTTCCTGAAAGGGTTTATTGGTCTGAACGGCTGCAGCCTGACCATCAATCGCGTCGATCGCGCCAATAGTGAAATTTCGATTGATCTGATTCCCGAAACTTTGCGTCTGACCACCTGGAAAAATGCCAAAGTAGGTGATGAAGTCAATTATGAAATTGACCAGACCACGCGTACCTTGGTGGATACCTTAGAAAATATTCACCAGCGTTAAATGAAAGAGCCGCTTATACCATAGGCGGTTTTTTAACTGATCATTCTGCCCATATCTACGTTTCTATACAGAATTTTCAGGTGGAATGAATAAAATAATCTGATTCCGATTCAGAACGTTATTCCCATGCAGTTGATCTGGTTCCGCCAAGACCTCCGTATACATGACCATGCCGCACTCTGGCATGCTACTCAGCAAGGACCTTGCATTGCGCTAGCAGTCCTCTCTCCCGAACAATGGCAACTGCATCAGGATGCCCGGATCAAAACTGATTTTTATCTGCGTCGGCTCAAATATTTAAAACAGCAGCTACAGCAACTGAATATCCCGCTGATCATATTGAATATTCCTTTGTGGGAAAATTTAGCGCCAGAAATATTGAATCTGTGTCAAACCCTGAAAATTGAAAGCTTGCATGCCAATATCGAAGTTGGCGTCAATGAACTGGAACGTGATGCTCAGGTGCAGCAATTACTAGAACAGCAGCAAATCAGGATCGAGCTCTATCATGACCGCACCCTGTTTCCCCTCAGCAGTATCCGGAACCAGTCCAATCAACCCTATCAGGTCTATAGTGCCTTTAAGAAAAAGTGCTATGAACGGCTAATTCTGGATGTACCCACCTGCTATCCTGAGATTGAAACTCAAGATCCAATCCAATTATCAACTAAGCTCCCCAATGTTGATCTTGAAAAATTCTCAGCGGATTATGTGGTAGAGCATGCTGCCCAACTTTGGCCTGCGGAGGATCGAACTGCCTTGGATCTGCTCGATGATTTTATCGAGGACAAAATGGCTCATTATAAAACCGACCGTGATCTGCCAGCAGTTGATGGTACCAGCCGCCTCTCCCCTTATCTGAATATCGGTGTTATTTCAGTTCGCCAATGTATGCAAGCTCTTTTTCAGGATGGCTATTTCCAGATTGAGGATGTGGGTCAGCAGACCTGGTTAGATGAACTCTTGTGGCGGGAATTCTATCTACAGACCCTGTTTGATTTTCCACGTGTCTCCAAACACCAACCATTTAAGCAAAATACCAATAAGATCCAGTGGCGCAATGCCCCCGAAGATCTAGCTGCCTGGCAGCAAGGCCAGACCGGAATTCCAATTGTCGATGCTGGCATGCGGCAAATGCTGGCAACTGGCTGGATGCATAACCGGGTCAGGATGATTACTGCGATGTTCCTGTGTAAGAACTTGCTGATCGACTGGCGACTGGGTGAAAGCTGGTTTATGCAGCACCTGATTGACGGCGATCTGGCTGCGAATAATGGCGGCTGGCAATGGTGCGCATCAACCGGCATGGATGCTGTGCCCTACTTCCGGATTTTTAATCCGGTCAGCCAGTCCCTGAAGTTTGATCCCAATGGAGACTATATCCGCGAGTGGGTGCCTGAACTGGCGCATCTGGATGCCAAATCCATTCATGAACCTTATGCCAAAAATCCTGATCTGGAACTGGATTATCCAAAACCGATTGTCGATTTAAAAGCCTCTCGTGTACGAGCCATAGAAGCCTTTAAGCAGATTTAGAAGAAACTATCACTTCATCTAATATGAAAAGCCTCCAATATTGGAGGCTTTTCATATTAAGAATAAAAACTTGGATCAGGCACTTTCCCGGTCAATACCCATTCCCCAACTTCCTGATATTTATAATCTACCGGATCATGTAAGGTCTGGGTGCGAACATTACGCCAGAAACGGTCCAGATTCAGTTTGGCCGTGGTCGCACGCGCGCCCATCACCTGAAAAATATTCTGGGTGATATAAAGAGATGTGTTGGTGGCCGCGATTTTGGCTGTGGCAATCGCCACTGAAACTTCACCACGCTGCTCAGCAGTGAGATCACTTCCCAGATCCCAAGCAGCCTGTAAGGTTTGAATCGCTTTATCAGCTAGCAGACGTACACTTTCCAGTTGCACGTAGAACTCGGCAAAATGCTTCTGGGTAAAGGGGTCATTCACTGCATCTTCTACCAATGATTTTGACCAGGCTTTTTGAGTCTGTACGGTTTGTTTGGCCACTTCAAACGCACCTTCTGCTACCCCGAGGAACATGTGTACAAAGATCAGCTGGGCAATCAAAGGACGTAAGCTTGAATATGGTGTACTGAGTGGACCCGGATTTAACAGTAATTCATCTTCATGAATTTTGACCTGCTCAAAATGGCTGGTGCCGCTATCGGTCTGGCGTTGACCCATATTATTCCAGTCACCGAGAAAACTTACGCCCTTACGTGCTGTTGGAATTACCCCGATCAGTAATTTTCCAGCGTCGTTATAGCCTGAGCACAGTAAAATATCGGAATCAATGGAGCCAGAACAGAAACTTTTATTTCCATCAAAAATATATTCTTTTTCAGCAACTTTTGTTGCGGTAGTACGACGGTCCAGTGGATTTAAGGTATTGCCCCAGAACAGGTTTTCCCGAGCGGTCTGTTCAAACCATGGGCCATATTGTTCTGGTTGGGAAAATAATTGAACCGTTGCAATCAGCAAATGATGAAACCCATAAACATGTGCTAATGAACTATCAACTCGGGCAATAATTTGAATGGTTTTAAAAATTGTCTGCCAGTCTGCTTCCTGACCGCCGTACTGTTTTGGAATAGACAGGCCCAGTAAACCGCTCTGACGAATCAGATCACGCTCGGCTTTAGGATTACCGCCCTGCTTGTCACGAGCTGCGGCTGTTTGGGCAAAAGTTTCTGTCAGTTGCTGGGCAATTTGCAGGGGAGATTGATCTAGATATTGTTGTCGTACATTCATTCTTTTGACCTAAGTTCAGCATAGTTTTAGCTTAGCAGATTGCAGCTTGGCACTATATTCGAAAGCATGCAGAGCTTATTCCTGAGACAAAAATACCGGCAAATAATGCCGGTATTTGAACGTCCTAAACTTATGCCTGATTACGCTGCACTTCAGCAATTAACTGATCCACGACTTGTGGCTCAGCCAGAGTCGAGGTATCGCCCAGACTGTCCAGTTCATTGGCAGCAATCTTTCTTAAAATCCGGCGCATAATTTTTCCTGAACGGGTTTTAGGTAAAGCGGGTGCCCAGTGCAAGGCATCTGGCGTTGCCACTGGCCCTAAAATTTTACGTACCCAAGCTACCAGTTCACCGCGCAGCTGTTCAGTACTTTCAGTCCCTGCCTGCAAGGTGACAAAGGCACAAATCCCCTGACCTTTGATGTCATGCGGCATACCCACTACGGCAGCTTCGGCAACTGCCTCATGTGCAACCAATGCACTTTCAATTTCTGCCGTACCCAGACGATGGCCTGAAACATTGAGTACGTCATCGACACGACCGGTAATCCAGTAATAGCCATCTTCATCACGACGTGCGCCGTCACCAGTAAAATAGGTACCCGGATAGGTCGAGAAATAGGCGTCAATAAAGCGGTCTGGGTCACCCCAGATGGTGCGCATCTGACCTGGCCAGGAATCCTTAATTACTAGATTCCCTTCTGCCACCCCTTCAATTTCCTTGCCTTCTGCATCGACAATGGCGGGTTGCACACCAAAGAATGGCCGGGTTGCAGAACCCGGTTTCAGGTCGGTCGCACCTGGTAAAGGCGTAATCATGAAGCCACCAGTTTCGGTTTGCCACCAGGTATCAATCACCGGACAGCGGCTTTCACCGACTACCGAGTAATACCAGTTCCAGGCTTCCGGGTTAATCGGCTCACCGACCGAACCTAAAATTCTCAGGCTGCTACGATCACTTTCCCGTACATAGGCATCCCCCTCACGCATCATGGCACGAATGGCTGTCGGTGCAGTATAGAGAATGGTCACATTGTGCTTGTCGACGATATGTCCGGTACGTGCCCAGCTCGGATATTGCGGCACTCCCTCGAACATGACCGTAGTCGTACCATTAGAGAGCGGACCATACAGTACATAGGAATGCCCGGTAATCCAGCCGACATCGGCAGTACACCAGAACACATCATCCTGTTTGATGTCAAAAACTTCTCGGAAAGTACAGTTCACATAAGTCAGATAGCCGCCTGTGGTATGCAGTACGCCCTTAGGTTTTCCGGTTGAACCCGAGGTATACAGGATAAACAGCGGATCTTCCGCATTCATCGGTTCAGGGGGACAGATCTCATTGACGGTCATGATTTCCATGTGATACCAGAGATCACGTCCCTGTTGCATTTCTACCGGATTGCCGGTGCGATGTACAACGATGACATGTTCAATCGATTCGGTACCGGCAATTTTCAGGGCTTCATCCACATTGGCTTTCAGTGGAATGGCTTTGCCCCCACGCATGCCCGAATCTGCGGTAATCACCATTTTGGCCTGACTGTCTTCAATCCGGCTGGCCAGAGAATCAGGTGAGAAACCACCAAACACCACACAATGCACTGCACCAATTCGGGCACAGGCCAGCATGGCAATTGCGGCTTCCGAGACCATTGGCATATACAGCACCACCCGGTCGCCCTTTTTAATTCCGTTCTTTTTCAGGACATTGGCGAAACGGCAGGTTTCATCATAAAGCTCATGAAAAGAAATAATCTTGTGACGGGATGGATGATCCCCTTCCCAGATAATCGCCGGTTTATAAGGATGTTCCTTAAGATGGCGATCCAGACAGTTGGCACTGACATTGAGCTGGCCATCTGCAAACCATTCAATTTTAAAATTGTCTTTATCAAAACTGGTACTTTTAACCTGGGTAAAAGGTTTGATCCAGTCCAGGCGCTGTGCCTGTTCAGCCCAGAACTGATCCGGTTGTTCAATGGATTGCTGATAACGCTCAAAATACTCTGTATCAGTGGTACGTGCGGTTTTCTTAAATTCTGCTGGTACTGGATAGATTTCTTTCATTGTTCGCTTCCTTGATCTTGTTCTATCTCATCACAAGAGCTTGATGGCATTTTGTTGATTGTTTTTTATGCATAATGGCAGTATGTACTGCATATTTCAAATCCGACAATCATGCTTTCGTCGTAGATTATTTATTCAAATTCAATCAGAATAACTTCGGATAATGCTCAGCTATGGCCAAAGTCAGCTAGATATTGCTATCGTCAAATAAAATGAGTCGCCCACTCTCGCTGTATTTTATACAGGCTTAGGATCTTGCCCATGAATTCAACTGAACCTTCCTATTTCCCTCCTCCTTTTCCTGCAGCAGATCATCCCTTATCGATCAGGGGCCGATTTGGACGTTTGAGTTTTATTGCCTGGTCTGCATTTTTACAGTTTATTTTCTTATGCAGCAGTATTGCGCTAGGTTTAAGTATTGATATTGTGAACATTGCCAGCCTATCAGTAGATTCAAACTGGCAAATCTCCCTGCACGGCCTGTCCAGCCTGTTTGCCTTAGCGATCATGCTGGTCTATCTGTATTTCGGTATTGTGATTACGGTACGACGCTTACACGATCTGGACCGCAGTGGCTGGTGGATGCTGCTATTCTTCGTGCCTTTGATCAATCTGTTTGTCTGGATTTATATCCTGCTTTTTCCAGGAACAAGAGGCAGCAATCAGTATGGCCCGATACGTACAAGCCCCGTCTGGGAAAAAATTGTGGCCTGGCTGGTAATCATTTTTACCGTACTCAGCCTGTTGGCGACGACTGCGTTATTCTCTTATATGAGTGAAGGTGAACCTTCAAGAATCCCAAGTGAAGTGAAACAAAAAACGACTGAGTTCTTTTAAGACAGTTGTGTCTGTTTTGCATAAATATATTGTGTATAAATTTCGCTGTTGTTAATTTTTTGCTGTAGTTGAGGCAAAATAAGCGAAATTTAAATTGTGGAGTTTTTGTGGCTGAGCAAGAGAATACTTTAAGCCAGGTAACTGAAGGGACGACTGAGCTCCTGCATCAGGCGACTGAAAAAACTGCCCAAACCGTGATCGAACATACCTCCAAGTACAATGATGCCTATAGCACCATTGACAAGATCATGGAGGGTTTCTGGGAGCGTGTGCCTTATTTCTGCATCGCACTGACAGTCATTGTCATTTTCTGGTTACTGTCAAAACTGTTTAAGTTTTTTGTCCGTAAGACTTTAGAAAACCGTACTTATACCCGACAGAATCTGGTACTGGTGCTGAACCGTGTCGGTAGTACCGTGATTGTTTTCTTTGGCGTATTAATCGGGCTGGTGATTGCGATTCCAGGTTTCACCCCAGGTCAGCTGATGAGTGCGCTTGGGATTGGTTCGGTGGCGATCGGTTTCGCATTTAAGGATATTTTCCAGAATCTGCTCTCAGGTGTACTGATTTTGCTGGGTGAACCTTTCAAGATTGGCGATGACATTATCGTGAATGGTCTGGAGGGTACCGTGGAAGATATCCAGATTCGTGCAACTTTTTTACGCTCGCCAGATGGTCGTCGTATCGTAATTCCAAATGCTACGGTCTATACCAGTGCAGTCACGGTGAATACTGCTTATACCCGTCGCCGCTGTGAATTTTCGGTCGGGATCGGTTATGAAGATGATATCCAGAAAGCCAAGGATATTATTACTGCAATTCTGGATAAAGATCCGACCATCCTGAGTCAACCTGCATTTAGCGTCAATGTGATTGCACTGGCAGACTTCTCGATTACTCTCAAAGCCTTATGGTGGGTCAATACCACTGAAACAGGCATAGGCACCTCAATCAGTGCAGTTCAGGAACGGGTGATACAAGCCTTTGCTGAACATAATATTTCGATTCCATATCCGGTGCAGGAAGTGAAAGTCTATCGTGGCGATGGCCATGAAGATGCCTCAGCTCGCGCTAAACAGTCGACCTAAAACATATGAAATCGCCGTTTCAGTACGGAGAATACGGTTGCCAAGGCTCACTGCCTGGCAGCCGTTTTTTATGAGCAAATCAACTTCATACGGAATAAAGCCACCTTCGGGGCCAATGACAATCGTGCAAGGATGCTGAAGTGCATATGGCATCGGCTGTTCGGCATAAGGATGTGCAATAAAGGCTGGACGGTCTGCTGTAATGAGTCCCGGCAAGATATCTTCGACAAAAGGTTTAAAGCGTTTATACAGCTCAATTTTCGGAGCAACCGTATCTCCTGCCTGTTCTAGCCCGAGATCGATATAATGATTCAGTTGCTGCAAAAATGGGGTCTGCCAATAGCTTTTATCCACCCGGTAGCTATGCAGTAAAATGATCTTTTCTACCCCCATGGTCACAGCATCCATGATCAGACGACGCAAAACTTTAGGACGTGGTAAAGCTACAATTAGAGTAACAGGCAGCTTTGCAGGAACTGATTCTTCTTGAATGGGTTTCAATAAAATCGCTTTTTCAGAAATTTCGACAACTTCAGTTAAATACCGTTTCCCTTCCCGAATCCCGACTTTCAACGTATCGCCCACCTGAACCTCCAGGTGCTGTTGTAAATGTTCCAGCTGCCGCTTTGACGTAATTGACCACAGTTCAGATTCGGTTTGGTGGGGATTAAGCAGGACGATATTCATAAAAAATTAACTCAACAAATCCATCACTGGATACGCGGAAACGTCATCCACAACTGTCCGAGGCAGGACTCTTTTTGCCTGATATAGGTTCTGCGATATCTTTGCAAAAAGATGGTATATGACGAGTTTTGTGGATGACAAATGGTTTTGTTACTTTTGCCGAAACAAAAGTAAAAGAAAGAAGAGCGCTAGCATTAAATCTATAAAGATAAGGCTTAGTTTTAACCTTATACAATCAATCCATGAAAATCAGCTTCTTCACAAATCAGAATATAATCAAAGATATTGATCAATCACCTGAATATGCCTTTCAAGTGAACCCTGATTTTGCTGCATAATCTTTTGTGCAGCAGTATTCAAGCTTTCAGCTTTAGCTGAATTATTCAGAATTTCTAGCAAAGTCTCAGCAGCCTGCTTAGCATCCTGCATCACTTCTACGGCATGCGCCTGGACAAACTCATCGACAATCGTCTGAAAGTTAAAATAGTTTTTACCCAGAATCGTTGGAACATTTAGCGCAATCGGCTCCAGAATATTATGCCCACCACCTGGTTCATTTAGAGAACCACCAACATAACAGGCTTGGCTCAAGGCATACCAGAGCCACATCTCGCCCATGGAATCTGCAAGATAAATCTGAGTATCAGCTTCAATGCGCTGTCCCAAGCTACGGCGCTGGGTCCTTAAACCTAAGGACTGTGCAGCTTGGAACACCTCATCGAAACGTTCCGGATGGCGTGGCACCACGATACAAACTAATGTCGAATCTGCATCCAGCGCAGATTTAAGTTCAGCCATTAATTGCTGTTCTTCAGGCGCATGCGTACTGGCGAGAGTAATGATCTTCCGGCCTTGCAGAGACCATTCCTGTTTCAATTGGGCAGCATGATTAATAAATTGCTGCGGTGCCGTGATATCAAACTTGATATTGCCCAAGACCTGAGTTTTTTCTAAAACTATACCTAGATCAATATAACGCTGCTGGGTTGCTGTATCCTGAGCCAAAAGACCTGTTAAATTCTTAAGCATGCCACGGGTTAGGCCTTTGACTTTGCCATAGCCTTTGGCGGATTTTTCAGAAAGACGGGCATTCAGTAACAGACATGGCACATTAAAATTCGGTGCCTGGTCAATCAGATTTGGCCAGAGCTCAGTCTCCATCAATAACAGCAATTTAGGCTGATATTTTTGATAAAAATCACGAATCAGGGTTTTCTGGTCAGCTGGCAAATATACAGCCTGGAATAAGTCTAAATAAGGTTCTTTCAAGAAAAGTGATTTAGCACGTGCCTGCCCAGTCTTGGTGGTATTAGTCACTAGAACCGGATGCCCAAGTTTTAAGTAATGTTCAATTAAAGGTTGAGCGGCATTGGTTTCCCCTACGGATACCACATGAAACCAGATCGCCTGCAGATTTTTAGGGGACTGGAAAGGACCAAAACGTTCCAACAGTTCTTGTTCTAATTGTTCCGGACTGGTCGCACGTTTACGTATACGGGATTGATAAAGCGGTTTCGCTAGCGCCAAGGCTGCGTTATACCAGAATGGAGTAGCCACATTGCGCCCCAAAACAGATTCAATCGGCAAAATATAACAGAGCCACATCGACATGTTAATCGATGTGGCTCTTATTTCGAATTATTCTATGGTGCTTAATACTCTAACTTCTGCCAAAGTTGGATAATCAATATAACCTTCAGCCACCTGACTGCCGATCATATTTTCCATTTTCAGCTCATTAAGCGGTGCATTATCAAGCAGACGTTCGTATAGATCAGGATTTGCAATGTAGGCTTTACC
This sequence comes from Acinetobacter sp. YH12072, assembly GCF_013419565.1. Lineage (NCBI taxonomy): Bacteria > Pseudomonadati > Pseudomonadota > Gammaproteobacteria > Moraxellales > Moraxellaceae > Acinetobacter > Acinetobacter sp. YH12072. Next base: position 20,338 of record NZ_VOZV01000007.1, read on the forward strand.
AAATGCGACTGCATCTGCCTTTTCAGCTGCCAACAGCTCAATCGCATCTTCACGACTCAGTTGCATATTGGCAATATAAGGTACTCCACCTGAACGCTCTTTCATATATTCGGAAATACTGTCTTCAGCCAGATATTCACGGGTAAAGAAGAAGGCAATCTTGCGCTTGCCCAGCTGCTCCATGGCATAGCCAAATGTTTCACGTGGATCATTATCACCCATGTCATGGTCATCACCACGCGGAGCAAAATGCACCCCTACACGATCCGCACCCCATACTTCAATCAGTGCATCAGTTGCTTCTAGCAGGAACCGTGTACGGTTTTCGACTGAACCGCCGTATTCATCTTCACGCTGATTGGTTTTGCTTTGCAAGAACTGGTCAATCAAATAACCATTGGCAGCATGTAATTCAACACCATCAAAACCGGCTTCTTTAGCACGAATCGCGGCTTGTTTGTATTGCTCGGTAATCGCGTGAATTTCAGAAACTTCCAAGGGACGTGGCGTAACGTATGGACGTTTTGGACGTAATAAGCTGACATGACCCGCCTGTTGTACTGCACTTGCAGACACTGGTGTTTCACCATTTAACAGATCCGGATGTGATACACGACCAACATGCCAAAGCTGGGCAACGATTAAACCGCCCTTCTCATGAACCGCTTGAGTGACCTTTTTCCAGCCTTCGACCTGAGCATCGGTAAACAGTCCTGGAGTATTTAAATAACCGTTGGCTTCTTCGGAAATCACTGTAGCTTCAGAAATGATCAGACCAGCACTTGCACGTTGCGCATAGTACTCAACCATCATGGGGGTTGGAACACGATCAGCAGTTGCGCGGCTACGGGTCAGCGGCGCCATGATGACACGGTTTTTAAGCTCTAACGCACCGAGCGTTAAAGGAGAATTTAATTCAGCCATCGTTACTCCCACCTGTTAAAGGTGTTGTTGTAGGTGTTCGATAAATTGCTGAATCAAAGTTTCATTGCGGGAGAAATATGACCACTGTCCATGCTTGGTCGCAGTAATCAGGCCAGCCTGCTGTAATACCGACAGGTGATTGGACATGGTGGACTGTGAAACCTGGCCCAAACGTTCAATTTGACCTGCACAGACCCCACGTTGAAAGCCACCACACTCTTCCGCAGACAGATATTGCTCCGGAGATTTTAACCACTCCAGAATTTGTCGACGGGTCGGATTGGCTAAGGCTTTAAAAATTAGATCAAGGTCCATAGGCACATCACAATCAGTGGCGCAACGAAACTTCATTCAGCGTCTGTGATCATTATATCGTATTTTTTCGATTTATATATCGAATAATTTAGATATAAGAGTCACAGTCTGTTAAAGCTTTGTTACGCCAGCTTTTAAACGATTTCTTACAGGCCCTGTTTCAGGCTTGCTTCGATAAATTTGTCCAGATCACCGTCCAGAACTGCGCCAGTATTGGAATTTTCCACTCCTGTACGCAAATCCTTAATACGTGAATCATCGAGAACATAAGAACGGATCTGGCTACCCCAGCCAATATCGGACTTAGAATCTTCCAATGCCTGTGCAGCTTCATTACGTTTATTCATTTCCAGCTCATACAGCTTGGCACGCAACTGCTTCCAAGCATGGTCACGGTTGGCATGTTGTGAACGCTGGTTCTGACACGCCACCACGATACCAGTTGGAATGTGGGTTAAACGCACGGCAGAGTCAGTTTTGTTAATGTGCTGACCACCCGCGCCTGACGCACGGTAGGTATCGGTACGGACATCTGAAGGATTGATTTCAATTTCGATATTGTCATCTACTTCAGGTGAGACAAACACGGCAGAAAATGACGTATGACGACGGTTGCCCGAGTCAAATGGTGATTTACGCACTAAACGGTGTACACCAGATTCGGTACGCAACCAGCCATAAGCATACTCACCTTCGACACGAATCGTCGCAGATTTAATCCCGGCAACATCCCCATCAGATTCTTCCATCAGTTCAGCTTTAAAACCATGACGTTCGATCCAGCGCATGTACATACGTAGCAGCATAGATGCCCAGTCCTGTGCTTCGGTACCGCCGGAACCTGCCTGAATTTCCACATAGCAAGGGTTTGGATCCATCGGATTGCTGAACATACGACGGAACTCAAGCTTCGCCAGTCCTTCTTCAGCCGCATTCAGCTCAGCCTGCACATCTTCCAGCATGGTCTCTTCATCTGCTTCAACCGCAAGGTCAAGCATTGCTTGGGCATCTTCAAGCTGGGTCGTTAAGCCGTCCAGTACATTAAGTACATTTTCAAGCTCACCTTTTTCTTTGGCCATGGCCTGAGCACGACTCTGGTCATTCCAGATCGCCGGGTCTTCTAATTCACGCAGGACTTCTTCTAAACGCTCTTTTTTCAGATCGTAGTCAAAGATACCCCCGTAGTGTTTGACCACGTTCGTTTAAGTCTTTTAATTGGTTTAGATACGGATTAATTTCCACGTGAATTACTCTCAATCAAAATTAGGTATAAATTCTTAGGTCAATATTATATCACAGTCTATTTCGCCAATTTATAGCGATAAATCCATCTTTAAAGCTAAGCAAGAAAATGTCACTAGCACATTTTTTAATTACAAAATTTGTCAGCCCGATAAAATAGCTAAATATTATTTTTAATACTTTCTCATTCTATTCTTAAATATATTTCGCTGTATTTTTATACTCAGTTTTTGATTCATTTTAAAACCCTAAAAACCCTACAAAATAAGATAAAAAATAGCATTTTCAATACATTCCACAATATCTACACACTTTTAATAAAACAAAACATTTCATTTTTAGTTTTTGAATTCAATTAGTTATTAAATGAAAATTACATAATATTACCTTACTCACAATGTAGTAACTTTCCTTTGATTGACGATTATTGGAATTGGTCTAGACTTAAAGTTGTAACAAAAAGTGTATTAATTTTAGCCATATTTTTCAGAGGGGAGTATCCGCATGAAAAAACTAGCAATCGCTTCAGCATTACTTTCAGCCGTAGCTCTTACAGGTACAGCAGCTCATGCTTATCAAGTAGAAGTGGGTGCATCTGCAGGCCTAACAGACCCGGATAATGGTAGCTCAAGCGGCTCTTTTGGTGTTGATGGCACATACTACTTTAATCCAGTTCAAACACGTAATGCGCCATTGGCCGAAGCAGCTTTCCTTGATCGTGCAAGTAATGTGAAAGCTCAATATCAATATGATGATTACGACTCTTCAGAACGTCACCGTTATGGTGTAGGTGCTGAATACTTCGTACCAAACTCAGATTTTTATTTGAGTGGTAGCGTAGGTCGTGATGATTCTAAATACGACTATGCACCTGATTTTGACGAAACCGTTTATAGTGCTGAAGTCGGTTATTTACCTGCACCAGGTCTGTTAATTGCAGCAGGTGTGAAAGGTTATGACAATGACTATGATGACGGTGTAGATCCAACTTTACGTGCTAAATATGTGACTACCTTAAGCAATGGTAAAGATATTAACCTTGAAGCTGGCGCTGCCTTTGGCGACCTGGATGAGTACAACTTAAAAGCTGACTACTTCATCGACAAAACTTTAAGTGTTGGTGCTGATTATCAAAGCAAAGATAATGGCCCATATGACTCAAATGAATTTGGTGTAAGTGCACGTAAATTCTTTAATGAACAAGTGAGCTTGGAAGGCCGTGTAGGTTTTGGTGAAATTGGTAACCAAGACTACAACAAATTTGGTCTAGCTGCGAAATACCGCTTCTAATCCAAACTAAGAAATTTCATTATAAAAAACCCATCTTCGGATGGGTTTTTTATTGCACTTTAAACAAGCATTTAGGTAGTTTTTGCACATTGACGGGGCGATTATTATCTGTACAATTTGTTACAACTGTTAATAAAACAGCCATATTTTATAACAAAGAGAGAAAATCTAAATGTTTAAGAAACTTGCTCTTGCTACAGCACTTCTTGCTAGCCTAGGAACTGCACATGCTTACCAAGCTGAACTTAATGTAGGGTATGAAAACACTGATATCGATAACCTTGGGGATCTAGATACATTTTTCATCAATGGAAAATATTATTTAAATGATGTTCAAGTTAAGAACTCTCCACTTGCAGAAGCGGCTTTCCTAAATAAAGCAAGCAATATTGGCTTAGGTTATGCAAATGCAAGCGGTGATGGCGATGAAGATATTGATGTGTTTGGTGTAAGTGGTGAGTTTTATATTCCAAATACTCAATTTTATGTAAGCGGTACTATTAACCAAGTTGATTTTGCAGGTGACGATAATACCGGTTATGCGCTTGAAGTAGGTTACCTACCAGTTACTGGCTTGTTGCTAGCAGTAGGTGCCGCAAATGAAAGCGTAGACCCAGTTCAAGTGGCAAACTATGGTTTCACCGCAAATCTTTCAAATGCACTTACTGTAGGTGATGACACTGCATTATCTTTACGTGCCAAATACGTGACTCAAATTGGCAATCATTTCACCAATTTTGAAGGTTTAACTTATATTGGTGATGAAACAACCTATCGCTTAGCTGCTGATCTTTATATCGATCCAACTCTCAGTGTAGGTCTATCTATTGCTGATTCTACTGCAGATGGTTCAGATACACTGTTCGGTATTAAAGCTCAAAAATTCTTTACGCCAACTATTGCAGCAGGTGTAAATTACCACACAACTGACGGTATTGACTCGTTTGGTATCAATGGTACTTTCCGCTTCTAATCTCTCCGATTAGAAGTCAAAAAAACCGCTCAATTGGGCGGTTTTTTTATTTGAATAATTTATTGTTCCAGATGAGCAATTCGCATTTGCAGGCTGACATTGCCATTAAAGACATTTTTATCCAGTTCATAGACCAGACGTACATGCTGCTTCATCGGATCAAACTTGTATTTATCGATGGCACTAAAGGCAATCGCATCAACAACCTGTCCATTCTCTAAGGCAACACGTAATTTCAGATGTACATCCTTGAGCCAGCGGTAATCCAGAATCTTAAAGATGCCTTCAAAAATCGGTTGAGGAAACTTTTGTCCCCATGGACTTAAGTTTTGCAGTAAATCGACCGTTTCAATTTGGAAAGCTGATGCCGGTAGTTCCCCATCAGTCCACAGCGTAGCGGTAAATAGGCTTTCATCCATCTGTGCAATCAGCTGTTCAAAGACCTGTTTAAATTCAACAAAATGCTGCTTTTTAATGGTTAGTCCCGCTGCGGCCGCGTGCCCACCAAAATGGCTGACCAGATGCGGATACTGCTCTGCTATCCGTTCAATACTATCCCGGATATGAATCCCTTCAATGGAACGTGCTGAACCTTTGATATGAATCCCATCTTCATCTGCTGCGAACACAATACTTGGACGATGGAACTGTTCTTTTAAACGCCCCGCCACAATCCCGATCACACCCTGATGCCAGTGCTGTTCAAACATGATCAGCGCGGCTGGCAAAGTATTCTCATCCAGCTGGATTTTTTCCAGTTCAGTCAAAGCTTCTTGCTTGATTTTGCCTTCTACCTGACGACGTTCGACATTGAGTTTATTCAGCTGTTCTGCGAGTGGATAAGCGGTTGCCAGATCCGGAGCAAGCAAACACTCGATCCCGATATCCATGGTTTCCATACGACCCGCTGCATTAATGCGTGGGCCAAGCACAAAACCCAGATCCTGCGCTTTGAGCGTAGCTGCATCACGACCAGCAATCTCTAGCAAGGCACTGATGCCAGGTCGGCAAAGATGATGTTGAATCCGTTTTAAGCCGGCATCCACCAGAATACGGTTGTTATAGTCCAGACTTGCGACATCTGCATAAGTACCTAAAGCGACCAGATCCAGATAATTGGTAATAACCGTTGAAGATTTACCCAACTTTTTACGATGAGTCGATAGATTTGCCAGAACATAAAAAGCTACCCCTACACCTGCCAAAGCCTTACTTGGAAAATCACAACCCAGCTGATTGGGATTGACCACAGCCTCTGCTGCAGGTGTAGGCTTGGTAGTTAAGTGGTGATCGGTAATAATCACCTGCATACCATGATCTTGCGCCTGTTTCACGCCTTCATGACTGGAAATCCCGTTATCCACCGTGATTAAGAGATCCGGCGTAAAATTGGCAAAAGCCAGATCCGCAATCGCAGGTGTCAGGCCATAACCATACTTAAACCGGTCAGGAACCAGATAGTCGACATGAGCACCCATATCACGCAGAGCAAGTACCATCAGTGTGGTACTGGTCGCCCCATCAGCATCATAGTCACCGACAATTACGATTTTCTGGCCGGCATCTATAGCCTGATCAATCAGCTGGACCGCTTCCGTTAAACCTTTCATGGTCGGAGCCAGCAGATGCTTGAGTTTCAGCTCCAGCTCCTGTTCAGATTCCACGCCACGGCGTGCCAGAATGTTAGCTACAAATGAAGGCACGCCCTGAAAAGATTCAGGGCGTGTCAGTAAAGGTCTTTGCTTGATTTCAAGTTTAGGCATTGTTATGGCATCAATCGTTGTAGTTTCCACGCCCCATCGATTTTTTCATAACTCAGGCGGTCATGTAAACGGTTTGGACGGCCCTGCCAGAATTCATAATAATCTGGCTGCAAACGATAGCCGCCCCAGAATCCCGGCTTATCCAGCTCTTCCTGATTAGCGACCTGCTGATGCAGATCCCAGAAACGTTGCTGTAGTTCTTCACGACTCGCAACCACACCACTTTGCGGAGTACTGATATGAGCAGCGATCTGACTTTCACGTGGACGTTTATGATAATAATCAGTCGATTCTTCTTCCGAAATTTTAACTACCTTACCGCTAATCCGGATCTGACGTTCCTGTTCCTGCCAGTAAAACAGCAGTTCAGCATACGGGTTTTCGGCCAGATCCAGACCTTTTTGACTATCATAATTGGTATAGAAATCATACCCTGCTTCAGTCGCACCACGCAGCAACACTGTGCGCACATGCGGACGACCTTGTGCATTTGCGGTTGCCAATGACATGGCATAAGGTTCATGCAGCTGTGCAGCAAGTGCATGGTTAAACCACTGCAAAAACTGCATATGCGGATTGGGATTGACCTGATCTTCATGTAGCTCGCCTTTTTGGTAGTTCAGACGCAGTTCACTCAGATCCTTAATCAGATCGCTCATTCACTCTTCCCCCATTTAAGCGGCGTTGGCACGTACCGCATCAGCCAATGAATTTGCCAGTGTGGTCACTTCAGCAAGATCCTCGCCTTCCACCATGACACGGATCACCGGTTCAGTCCCTGATTTACGGATCAGTAAACGGCCACGACCTTTGAGCTGCTCTTCAGCTTTGTTAAATTCTGCAGTCAAAGCAGGCACTGAGTACGGGTCAAACATGGTATTCAGACGTACATTCACCAACACATTCGGCAATAATTTAAAGTCAGCCACTAACTCGTGCAGTGCTTTCTTCTGCTCGACCATCACGGTTAAGACTTGCAGCGCAGCAATAATCGCATCGCCTGTAGTGCTCTTGTCTAAAGTCAGGATATGACCTGATGGCTCGCCACCAATCGACCAGCCTTTTTCTTCCAGACCTTGCAGTACATAACGATCACCGACTTTAGCGCGCAACAATTCTACTCCGGCTTTTTCGAGGGCCAGTTCTAGTGCCATATTGCTCATCAAGGTACCAACAATCCCAGCTGGCTTATTTTTTGCCTGAGTCGCGAGGATATACAGAATATGATCACCAGTAATTTGCTCACCGTTTTTATCGACCATAATCACGCGGTCAGCATCACCATCAAAGGCTATGCCTAAATCAGCACCATGCTCAACCACTGCTTTTTGCAGATTTTCCGGATGAGTCGAACCACAGTTCTCATTGATATTCAGACCGGTCGGTTCATCATAGATGGAAATGACTTTAGCACCCAGCTCACGGAAAACCGCAGGACCTACGCTATAGGCTGCACCATTGGCACAGTCAACGACAATGGTTAAATCATTCAGGTCTAAATGGTATGGGAAAGTCGACTTACAGAATTCAATATAACGGCCATTGGCATCTTTCACACGGAAACTTTTACCCAAGTTCGCGTTATCTTCGATCACCAGTTCTTTTTCCAGTTCCTGGTTGATCTCATCCTGCAAAGCATCAGGCAGTTTTTTGCCTTCACTCGAAAAAAATTTAATCCCGTTATCGAAATACGGATTGTGTGATGCAGAAATGACAATACCGAGACTGGCATGCAAAGCACGGGTTAAATGGGCAATAGCCGGCGTTGGCAACGGTCCAAGCAGATGCACATAAACACCTGCCGCATTGAGTCCTGCCTGTAGCGCAGATTCCAGAATATAACCCGATAAACGGGTATCTTTACCCAGTACTACCAATGGTTTGTTTTTTTTGCTATTTCGTTTTAATACTTTTCCTGCCGCAAAACCTAATTTCAGGGCAAATTCAGGTGTAATTGGTAACTCACCAAATTTTCCACGAATACCATCGGTACCAAAATAACTCATGCTTTGTCTCACTTCTTAGCGGGTGATTTACATCATCCTTTTTCATTGTGCAACACTGTACACCAAAACAAAAAAGCCGTCATGAGGATGACGGCTTTTTTAGAGTAAACAATCAGCGAAAGTTAGCCCATACGGTAGTTTGGCGCTTCTTTGGTGATGGTTACATCATGCACGTGAGACTCAGACATACCGGCAGATGTGATTTTCACAAACTTGGCATTTTGACGAAGATCATCAATCGTTGCAGAACCGGTATAGCCCATAGAAGAACGCAGACCGCCCATCATCTGATGCACGATATTGCCCATTGGGCCTTTGTACGGTACGCGACCTTCAATACCTTCAGGAACCAGTTTTTCAGCACCGGCTTTAGAATCCTGGAAGTAACGGTCAGCAGAACCAGTTGCACCGGCCATCGCACCCAAAGAACCCATACCACGGTAAGCCTTGTAGTAACGGCCCTGGAAGAATTCAACTTCGCCCGGTGCTTCTTCAGTACCGGCCATCAGTGAACCCACCATGATGGTACTTGCACCAGCGCCAATCGCTTTTGCCATATCTCCAGAGAAACGGATACCACCATCAGCAATCAATGGAATCTGTTCTTTCAATGCACGTGCAACAGAATCAATTGCAGAGATTTGTGGCATACCAATACCAGCCACAATACGAGTTGTACAGATTGAGCCAGGACCGATCCCCACTTTTACGGCGTCCGCACCCGCATCAAGCAAGGCAAGCGCAGCATCACCAGTGGCGATGTTACCGCCAATCACTTGAACTTGCGGGTAGTTCTGTTTGACCCAGCGTACACGCTCGATCACACCCGCAGAGTGACCATGTGCAGTGTCCACAACGATCACATCTACACCAGCATCAACCAGTGCTTCTACACGGCTTGGTGTTTCAGCACCCGTACCGACTGCTGCACCTACACGTAGACGACCTAGATCATCTTTACAGCTATTTGGATAAAGTTCCGCTTTACGGAAATCAGTTACCGTGATCAAGCCTTTTAATTCATTGTTTTCGCCAACAACGATCACTTTTTCAATACGGTTTTTTTGCAATAAGGCCTGAATGTTTTCTTTCGATTCGCCTTCACGCACAGTCACCAGACGGTCTTGGCCAGTCATGATATTGCTAACCGGCTGTTCCAGATTGGTTTCAAAACGTGTATCACGACCTGTCACGATACCAACCACTTTACCGTCTTTAACCACGGGTACGCCACTGATGTTATTCGCTTGAGTTACAGCGATCAGTTCACGTACTGTAGTTTCTGGGGTAACTGTGATCGGATCTTTCACCATACCGGCTTCAAATTTTTTCACACGGCGTACTTCTGCGGCCTGGGCAGCAATATCCATGTTCTTGTGCAGAATACCGATACCGCCATTTTGTGCCATCGCAATTGCCATACGTGACTCAGTCACAGTATCCATAGCTGCTGAAACAAGTGGGATATTCAGGTTAATGCCGCGAGTCAGGCGTGTCTTTAGAGAGACATCTTTTGGGAGAACAGTAGAGTAGGCAGGGAGTAATAGGACATCATCGAAGGTTAACGCGTCTTGAACGATGGTCAACATAACAGTCTCACTGGTAATTTCCGTGCGCTATTATAAACAAATTTAGCTCTAAATTTCATTGCAATTGCAAAATTTATTTTGTCTAAATCTGGACTTAGATTTAATCCGAATATCTAAACCTGTAAATTTGACTATTCAATCAACAATTTAAATATGCCAGAGTAGTCATCATATTTATTTGCTTTACAAAATCCCTTACTAATTTTTTCTCCCATAAAAAAAGCAGAGTCCATACCCTGCTTTTTAAATCTTGAGTTTGAATTTAGCTCACCCGTTCGAAATTATCATCATTTTCGGCTTCATCCGGCTCAATCTGGATGAATGGAATCATATTGTGTGCCATCCGTGCTTTATTGCACTGGGCATCAGCGATCTGCACTTCTTTACAGGATGAGCTACGTAGCTCGTACATGCCGCAACTCACCTGCTCGCCAATCTTGCCTTCTAGCGCAACACAGCGCGGATTTTTCTGATTGGTTCCCGCCATGCATGAATAGACCGAGGTGACAGGCTCAGTATAGTGCTCAGGCATGGGAATCCCCTCTGCCCAATAAAATGAAACCCTGAAATAGGCGCAACATGCGCCACAACTTAAACATGCATCTTGTGTAGGAACTTGAGACAACATTTCTTATAAATTCTCGTCATCAAAAACAGTTTTTTTGCCGGCGGAAAATATAAAAAATGTTGTTTTTCTACTCAAGAAAAAATTTAAAATTTTCTTGAACTATTCAGGACAAGTAAAAACAGTTTCATCCATTAAATCAGTGCCACATTCCAGTGTTTCAATCCAGTCCAGAAACTGGTTAATCTGTTCTTTACCCACAAATGGTGTTCCATGTTGTGGCACAATCATGTCTACATCCATGGTACGTACCATCTGTACCCATAAACGAATCACCTTGTTATTGCACATATAGCGCTGGTGAAATCCTTTCATTTTCGGAATGTGCGCTGCAAAATTTTCCAGTGGCTTTGAAGCATCCTCGACCATTGACGCCCCCATATCACCAGAAAACAGGATCTTGGCAATCGGGTCATAAAACTGGAAATTACCGACTGAATGTAAAAAGTGCGCTGGAATAGCAATAATGCTGGATTGACCGAGTGGAATGATCTGACCATGATCCGGCAATTCAACCAGACGATCCAGCCAGTTACCTTTCATACGGTCACTCATAAAGGCTGAATTCAGATGCGGCAAGAAACGCGCCCAGAGCTTGGAAGCTACGACTTTGGCTTCGGTATAGACCAGCCAGCGCGGCATGGACGTAATAATGTCCGGATCCTGATGCGATGCCATCACATAATCCAGATTGCTTAACCGGGTATAGCGGTTCAGTTCCATGGTCAACGGTACATAAGTTAAATCACCGCCCGGATCAAGTACTGCAGCACGCTCATTGTCTAAAATCAGAAATTGGTTTGCCTGGACACCTTCACCTTTAACGAGACTGGTAAAACTAATACATTTATGTGTCCCATTATCAAACAAGACTTGCGATGTGGTGCGCTCGAAGGCCATCAGTAATCCCCAATTTTTTTCGTTTAGGATGGTTTTTCTATAGGCATATAACATATAGGGAATTAAATGAACTTACAATCAATAAAACTGGATATATAACTTTATTTATCAGCAAATTGAGCACAATTTCACAATAAAAAATCCCGAGTTTTTAGCTCAGGATTTATACGAAATTGATTTTTATTTTTAAAATAAATAATGTTGTGCCAAGGTGCCGACACCGATGATCAAGAAAATACTGGCGCCAATTTTATGAATCAGGCCGATTGGAAGTTTATTCGCCAGTTTATCACCGATAAATACCGCAGGTGCGTTGGCAATCATCATTCCGACGGTAGTACCCATCATCACCCAAAGCACACTGTCAAAACGTGCTGCCAGTGCCACTGTCGCAATCTGGGTTTTATCGCCAATTTCAGCCAGGAAGAACAGCACAAAAGTCGCACCAAACACGCCGTACTTTTGCCATTTATTGATACTGTCGTTCTCATCCCCTAATTCATCCGGAATCAGCATCCAGATTGCCATCCCAATAAAACCGACTGACACGATCCACAGCAAAATTTCTGGCCCAATAACGGTAGTGACCCATTGCCCCAGGGCTGCTGAAAGACCATGGTTAATCAGGGTTGCCAGTAAAATTGCAATTAAAATCGGTGTCGGTTTGCGGAAACGTGCTGCAAGAAGCAAAGCCAGTAACTGGGTTTTATCACCCATTTCGGCAAGTGCAACGATGGCCGTGGAAAGCAGGAATTCGTACATGCGGTCTTTCTCTGGCTGGCATTTTCTACCGATGATTCACCCTTCCCGCCAGCCAAAATCTGCAGAATGGTAAATCAAAGGTCTTGCCAACAAAAGAAAGCTTCGAGAAGCTTATTTGGTTCTTTGCTATGATGACCATGCCCTGTTGAGCAAATATGTTGACCATCACCCTTCTGCTTTGCGCAAAAGGCGGCTACTCCCCAATGAAGTGCGCCCATTATAGCCAACCGTGTTTATATTTACAAATTGTCATATAAAAAAACCCTGCCGGAGCAGGGTTTTTATTTTCATACATTCATGAATCAGATCAAGAGTGTACGAATATCCTTTAACAGCTTGGTCAGCTTATTGGTAAAGCGTGCAGCATCGGCACCATTAATTACGCGATGGTCATAAGACAGTGACAGTGGCAGCATCAAACGTGGATCAAAGCCCTCCCCATTCCATACCGGTTGCATGGTCGCAGGAGAAATACCCAAGATCGCCACTTGCGGCCAGTTCACCAACGGCGTAAATGCTGTACCGCCAATTGAGCCCAAGCTGGTGATGGTGAAGTTCGCACCTTGCAGATCTTTAGGTGATAATTTCTTATCACGCGCTTTCTGGCTTAACTCACCGAGCTCAATAGCGATCTTCTTGATCGACTTCTGGTCCGGGTTACGTAATACAGGAACAGTCAGACCATCTGGCGTCGCAACCGCAATGCCCATATGGATCTCATTCCGTAGCAATACCGATTTACCGTCATCAGACAGGTGACCGGCAAACTCACGCTCTTCTTTGAGCAGATAAGCTACAGCCTTGATAATGAAAGCCATGATGGTCAGGCCAATACTTTCTTTTTTGAAGTTGCCTTTCAGCTCATTACGCCAAGCTTCCAGCTCAGTGATATCGGCTGCATCAAACTGGGTCACTTGTGGGATGTAGTTATTTAAAGATAACTGCGGAATCGAAACCTGTTGCAGACGCGTCAAGGCTTTCTCTTCTACCCCACCAAAAGCACTGAAATCAGGCAGTTTTGGTAAGCCAGCAGGAGCTGTAGCTGCCGCAGGTGCGGTTGTTGTTTGCGGTGCAGTCAGACGATCTTTCACATACGCAAACAGGTCTTCTTTCATTAGACGCTCATGCGGACCAGAAGCTTTCACTTCTGCCAATACCACACCCAGTTCACGAGCCAGTTTACGCACAGCAGGACCAGCATAAACTTTGGCATTGGCAGCGTTCTGCTCTTTGGTGAGCTTGTCTGCACTATGCGTTTCAGGTGTCGCAGCAGGTTCAGCTTTTGGAGCTGTGGCTGGTGCAGGCGTAGCTTTGACTGCAGGTGCTTCTGATTTTTCCGCTGGAGCTGCAGCAGGTGATGCTTGTCCTTCAGCTTTAATCGTAATCAGTGCCACACCTTCAGAAACACTCTGGCCCAGCTCAACATGAATCGCCTTAATCACTCCGGCAGTCGTGCTTGGCACTTCTACTGTCGCTTTATCCGATTCGACCACGATGATGCTCTGGTCTTTCTCCACCGTATCACCGACCTGTACCAGAATTTCTGCTACAGCAGCCTTGTCGACACCCAAGTCAGGTACTTTTACTTCAATATCGCCTGCAGGGGATGCCGCCTGTTGTGGTGCTGTTTCAGTTTTGGCTTCAGGTGTTGCTTGAGCTTTTGGCTTTTCTTCTGCTTGAGGCGCTGCTTGCTCAGCAGCTGGTGCTGAATCTGCAGTTTTCACTGTCAGAATCAGCACCCCCTCTTTGACTGAATCACCTTCCTGAATATGAATCGCTTCTACAGTACCTGCAACTGTACTTGGTACTTCAACTGTTGCTTTATCCGATTCAACCACGACCAGGCTTTGATCCACCTCAACTTCATCGCCAACCTGAACCAGAATTTCACCCACCAGGGCCTTTTCTACGCCAATATCCGGCAATTTCACTTCTACAGTAGATGTAGAAGCCGATTGAGAGGCCTGTTCACTTTGGCTAGAGGCTTTAGGCTGATGTGCCGCCACTTCCTGCAGGATTTCCTCATCAGGCAATTCAGTTGGAGTATTTTCCGAAGTTTTGTCAGCAGCATCAGCTTCCTGACTTTCTACCGTACTGGCATCATCTTCAGCCTGCAGTTCAATCAGGACAGTACCTTCAGATACTTCATCACCCTGATTAATCAGAATATTTTTGACCACACCTGCTGAAGTGCTTGGCACTTCAACAGAGGCTTTATCCGATTCCAGCAGCACAATACTCTCATCTACAGCAATGGTATCGCCCACCTTCACCAGGATTTCTGCCACAGTTGCCTTATCTACACCAATATCTGGAGTCGTAATTTGCATGATTAGTTCTCCTCTTTGTAGTCAGCAACAGCATGCAGTTCCGGGGTCGCCTGTGGCGCCCAAGCCACCGGACGATCAGTATCTAACTCAAAGCTAGAGATCGCATCTTTCACTAAACGTGCATCGACTTCACCTTCATCTGCCAGCTTCTTCAAGGTTGCTACGACAATATGTGCAGCATCGACACCAAAGTAGCTACGCAGGTTGCCACGGGTATCTGAACGGCCATAACCATCGGTACCCAAGGCTACGAATGGACGGCTATCTGGAAGATAGGCACGGATCTGTTCGCTATAGGCACGCATGTGATCAGTGGCCGATACCACAATACCGTCCTTGTCACGTAACTGCTGAGATACCCATGGTTCTTTCGCTTCTTCAGCCAGTGGATGCAGGCGGTTATATTCTTCACATGCCATACCATCGCGAGCGAGTTCGTTAAAGCTGGTCACGCTCCAGACATTGGCATGAATCTGATATTCCTCACGCAGGATTTTTGCGGCCTTGATCACTTCACGCAGAATCACGCCTGAACCCATCAACTGAACCGTCGCTTTTTCGTCTTCTTCCAGCAGATACATACCACGCTTGATGCCTTCTTCTGCACCTTGCGGCATTGGCGGATGTTCGTAGTTTTCATTCATCAGGGTCAGATAATAGAACACACGCTCCTGATTCACATACATACGTTGCAGACCATCATGCACGATCACAGCAAGCTCATAGCCAAAGCACGGGTCATAAGAGACACAGTTTGGAATGGTGTTGGCCAGAATATGCGAATGACCATCCTGATGCTGCAAGCCCTCACCATTTAAGGTAGTACGGCCAGCGGTTGCACCCAGCAAGAAACCTTGCGCCTGTGCATCACCTGCGGCCCAGGCAATATCGCCAATACGCTGGAAGCCGAACATCGAGTAGTACATGTACATCGGAATCATTGGCAGGTTATTGGTTGAATAACTGGTCGCCAAGGCTGCCCATGCGCTCATCGCACCGGCTTCGTTAATCCCTTCCTGTAACATATGACCGTCTTTGGCTTCACGGTAATGCATCAACTGTTCCTGATCTTCAGGGGTATATTGTTGACCATGCGCTGCATAGATCCCCAATTGACGGAACATCCCTTCCAGACCAAAGGTACGCGCTTCATCTGGCACGATCGGTACCACACGGTCCTTGATTGCTTTCTCTTTTAATAATGCAGAGATGAGGCGAACCATGACCATGGTGGTGGACTGTTCTTTACCGTTTGAACCTTTAAGCACAGCATCAAATACAGAAAGTTCAGGAATCGGTAAAGATTCGCTTTCTTTGCGACGTGCTGGCAGATAACCACCCAGTGCCTCACGGCGTGCCTTCATATATTTAATTTCAGGCGAATTTTCACTTGGACGGTAGAATGGAATTTCTTCCAGTTGTTCATCAGTAAATGGCAAGTTGAAACGGTTACGTACATATTTCAATGATTCCAGCTGCATTTTCTTGATTTGGTGCGTCTTGTTCACCGCTTCAATTTCATCAGACAGACCATAACCTTTTACGGTTTTCGCCAGAATGACCGTTGGTTGACCTTTGGCCTTGGTCGCTTCTGCATAGGCAGCAAAGACTTTGTACGGGTCATGACCACCACGGTTCAGATTATCGATATCTTCATCGCTCAGGTCTTTGACCAAAGCTTCTGCTTCTGGATATTTACCAAAGAAATGTGCGCGTGCATAAGCACCACCTTTCACCTGATAGCGCTGATAATCACCATCTACTGCTTCTTCCATAATCGCTTTGAGTGCACCAGATTTGTCTTTATCCAGTAGCGGATCCCAATGACGACCCCAGACAACTTTAATCACGCGCCAGCCAGCACCACGGAACAATGATTCAAGTTCCTGAATGATCTTGCCATTACCACGTACCGGGCCATCCAGACGCTGCAAGTTACAGTTCACCACCCAGATCAGGTTGTCCAGCTTCTCACGACCCGCCAGTGAAATCGCGCCTAAGCTTTCCGGCTCATCCATTTCGCCATCGCCCAGATAAGCCCAGACTTTACGGTCTTCTTCCTTAATCAGGCCACGGTTCATCAGATACTTTTGAATATGCGCCTGATAGATCGACATGATTGGACCCAGGCCCATCGATACCGTCGGGAACTGCCAGTAGTCTGGCATCAAGTAAGGATGAGGATAAGAAGGCAGACCTTTGCCGCCGACTTCACGACGGAAATTATTCAGATGCTCTTCAGTTAAGCGGCCTTCTAGAAATGAGCGGGCATAAATCCCCGGGGCACAGTGACCTTGATAGTAAATCAGGTCGCCACCGAAGCTGTCGTTATTGGCACGGAAGAAATGGTTAAAACCCACATCGTATAAAGTGGCAGATGAAGCAAAGCTGGCCAAGTGACCACCCAGGTCATCACCGGTTTTATTTGCGCGAAGCACCATTGCCAAAGCATTCCAGCGGATCAGCGCGCGAATACGGCGCTCCATGTCCTGGTCGCCCGGCATCGCAGGTTGTTCTTCTACAGAAATAGTGTTTAAGTAGGGAGTATTTAAACGCTGAATAGGAACATGTTTGGCAATTGCGCGTTGATAAAGTTTTTCAAGTAAAAAGGCGGCGCGCTCGGTTCCCATGTGTTGCAAAACGGAGTCAAAAGCGTCTTGCCATTCTTGGGTTTCTTGAGCGTCGGTATCTCCATAAAACGCCATAATCTACAGTTCCTGAAAGCCAAATTGATCACTTATATGTATCATATTTACGGCTTATGCAGATATGGCTCTGGCTGAATGCGGTTCTGGAGTACTATTTATTATCTAAATATCCATTGACACTTTCTTACACAAAGTAACAAAAAGAAGTCAATAATGGCGATTTTTTATACGACAGTTATAATTCTCGGTGATAATATAATATCTAAAAGCAATTAGACCGAACTCCTTCTCTACTCCCTGGAAGAAATGTTCAGTCTAATTGCCTTAAAAGCGGTTTGATTGATTTTTTATGAGTATCAAGTATCAGACGTATTAAAGTATTTCAGTTATTTTGAGCAAAGCTACGCTTAAGGCAACATTGCTAAATAAGTTGAAGGATTTTTACGTTGACCGTCTTTTACTACTTCATAGTGTAGATGAGGACCAGTACAACGACCTGTACAACCTACATTCGCAATATGATCACCGGCTTGCACCTGATCTCCCACACGTGCAATCAAGCGTGAAGCATGGGCATAACGAGTAAGGTATCCATTACCATGGTTAATTTCGACATACTGACCATAACCTGTACCCCAACCCGATTTGGTTACGATACCAGGACCAGTTGCATAGATCGGTGTACCGCTTGCAGCAGCCAGATCTAGACCTGAGTGATTTTCAGCACGACCACCCATGGTACGGCCGCCAAAATTTGAGCTGACACGTTTCATGTCGGGTAATGGATGAGCCACTAACCACGAATAAGGATTATTTGAAGATGCAACTTTACTGGATGAAGAATTGCCATATTTTTGAGCAATGGTCTGATTATTCAGTTCAACCGGTTTTTCACGTAGCTGAACATTTAATTTAGTTTGTGCGGGAATATCAATATCTTCAGGATGGGTATAAGAACCCTGCGATAAAGTACGTGTTAACTGCTCAAGACGGTCAGGTGTAGCATCTTGTTGATTCAGATCCACTAAATCTGCAAAAGCTACTGAAGCAGCTGAAACCGAAATAGAAAATGCCAATAGGATACGTCGCATAGGCATATGCATAAAAAACCTCTCTAAACTGCTAATCGAGTTTCTTGAAGATCTCTTCCTTGATATCCACTTTAAGAAGCGCATAAGATTAAGACATAAACATGTAGGAATTATGTATGTCGGAACCTGTCAACGTCTTTCAAAAAACAAGAAAACAGATAAAAACAGGAAACTTTTCGTTTCTCTCATCACAAGTTTCTGCATGGCAGAAGCTTACGAAACTCGTACAACCGCTATTGCCTCAACCCGAACAATGGCAAGTTGCCTGCTATCAAAATGGTGTGTTAACGATTACTGGTGAAAACCAAGCCATGATTTCTCAATTGGCCTATCTTCAAAAGCAATACATCTCACAACTCTCTCAAATAAACGAATTAAAAGATCTCACTAAAATCCAGGTTTGCTTAAGGAATCCATCCCCTGTTCAACCGGTTCCAGAAAAATCTGAAAGAGCCTTGAGTCCAGAAACACAGGAATTACTTCGCGGTGCTGCTGACTTTATAAGCGACCCTAAGCTTAGCCAAGCTTTACTACGTTTGGCAAGCAATAAAAAGTAACATTGCAATGAGATGTAATAAATTCCAATGTTGTTTTTATGTGACAGGTGTCACATTAGATGCAGCTAAGTTATAACACAAAGATACAAAGACAAGGACTTATGCCACAGTTACATAACTAATTGGACATTGAGTTACGTCATCAAATGTTACAATTTCATAGCTGCTTGGGTCACTTTTCACGTTACGCAATAGTTGATTATTCAAAGCATGCCCTGATTTGTAACCATCAAATTTGGCAATAATCTGGTGGCCTAGCAGGTATAAATCACCAACTGCATCTAGAATTTTGTGACGTACAAACTCATCCGAGAAACGCAAACCTTCTTCATTGACTACACCGGTTTCATCTACACCGATCGCATTTTCCAAGCTTGCACCCAAAGCCAGATTATTGGCTTTCAAGTAGTCAAGGTCTTTCATAAAGCCGAATGTACGCGCTTCACTGACTTCATAAACAAAGGTTTCTGTAGAAAAATCGATGCTGGCAGATTGATGTTCTTTTTTAAAGGCAGGATGATCAAAATCAATAGTGAAATTTAGCTGAAAGCCGTCATGTGGGCTGAAAATCGCCCGTTTGTCATCGATCAGGGCTTCAACAGGTTTAATAATTTTAATAAATTTCTTTGGTGCATCTAGTTCTTGCAAGCCGCCCTGCATGAGCAGATAAATGAAAGGTCCGGCACTGCCATCCATAATGGGAACTTCTGAAGCTGACACTTCAATAATCAGGTTATCAATACCTAACCCTGCAATGGCGCTCATCACATGCTCAATCGTACCCACTTTGGCATTTGACTGAACCAGGTTCGAACACATGAAGGCTTCCTGGATCAATAAGGCATCTGCAGGAATATCGACAGGTGGATCCAGATCAATACGACGAAACACAATGCCCCCATCGGCGTGGTGTGGCACAAAGTTAATCATAACCTTCTGCCCACTATGAAGACCGATTCCGCTCGCTTTCACGATACGTTGCAGGGTACGTTGTTTCAACATGCTTTTTATCATCTGTTCACCAATAAAACCGCTATACGTTAGCATATTTGGCCATTGATAAAAAACAAAAGGTGGCTCTAAAGCCACCTTTTCTGTGCAATCATCGTAAACACATGCTGTTACATATTATTTGCGCTGTTGATTTTTAAGATAATCTTGGATGCTCATTGGCGTTGGACGCGGACTAGAAACTGAAGCGGCAGGATTAGCTGCTGCACCTGCTTCATTTTGCTGACGCTGAATTGCCGGTACATCATCATCTTCAACTACTGCCTGTGATGATGATGGACGTACTGCCTGTACATTCGCGCGTTTAGTCGGCTCAACCGAATCTGCAGCATGGCGAGTCAAACCAGTCGCAATCACCGTTACACTGATTTCATCACGAGCATCAGGGTCAAATACTGTGCCGTAGAAGACCTGACCTTCGTCCAGATCCACGATCTGGTTTACAACATCAGTAATTTCTTCGATTTCACCGAAGGTTACGTCATCACCACCCGTCACGTTAATCAGAATACCTTTGGCATTCATGATGGTGACGTTATCCAGTAATGGGCTGCGAATCGCCTGTTCTGCTGCCTGACGTGCACGGTTTTCACCACGACCCAAGCCTACCCCCATCATGGCATAACCACGTGTACTCATTGCAGTTTTCAGATCGGCGAAGTCAAGGTTAATGTGACCAGGACGTACCACCAGGTCAAAGATACTACGTACCGCATTCAACAGTACATCATCCGCTTTTTTATATGCATCCTTCATTGAAATATCACGGAAGACTTTCAATAGACGCTGGTTTGGAATGATGATCAGAGAATCTACGTGCTGTTCTAACGCTTCAATCCCCTTCTCGGCAGATTGCAGACGGCGTTTACCTTCAAAGTTGAATGGTGTAGTTACGACACCAACAGTGAGGATACCCATTTCTTTAGCAATTTCAGCAACGACTGGCGCAGCACCGGTACCTGTACCACCACCCATACCGGCGGTGACAAATACCATATCGGTACCTTCAAGCTGCTGGCGGATCAGTTCACGGCTTTCTTCTGCTGCCGCTTGACCGACCTGTGGATTTGCTCCAGCACCCAGACCACGTGTACTTTGCTCACCCAGCTGAATTTTAAATTCGGCTTCCATGCGATCCAGTGCCTGTTTGTCTGTATTGGCACAGACGAACTTTACGCCCTGGATATCGGACTGCAACATATGCTGTACAGCATTACCACCCGCACCACCTACACCAAATACAGTGAAACGGGCTTGACCATTGCTATCGCTATGATCTTCTTCGAAAAATTCAAATGAGGCCATGACCTATAAAATTCCTAATTCATAATTGGCAGTCACTAAGCCCGTATACTGCCTTAATCTTGATAAAAATTGTTTTTAAGAATGCTGCTCAAGCAAGCACTTGTCAAGTACAAGCCCGATTAACTACAACTTCCCAACAATATTCACAATAAAAATCGCTTAAAAGATCGCTTTTAACGTTTCGTTAAAACCTGACCATGCCCGTTTAATGCGCTGTGTTACTGATAACTTGTCCCCGTCTTCGGTCTCAACGAGGGTTTCCTGGGTATCACTCTGGCTAAACATCAGCAAACCAGCCACTGTTGCGTACTGGGAACGACGTAAAGCCGCCTGGTGCTGTTCATCCGCATAGACCTGTACCGGCGGATTGCCCAGATGTGCAGATACACCCAAGGTACGGCGTACAAAGCTGACCATACCTTCAATCTGACTGGCATCACCAGTCAGCACCACACCATGATACAGTCCCTGCATCGCGCCATGGTTCACCAGTTCATCACGCACCAGACCCATGATTTCTTCATAACGCGCCATGATAATTTCAGTCAGTTCAATCCTGCTAATGGTTTGTGGTCCATCAATGCCCTGGAACTGAATCATATGCTCTGGTTTAACCACTTTTAGATCCACACAGCCATAGAGCAATTTCAGACGTTCTGCTTCTTCTGTCGTGGTCTGTAAAACTGCTGCAATATCACGGGTCACATGTTCACCGCCACGCTGAATAGTATGGGTTAACGCCAAACGGCCATCCAAATAAACAGCAATATTGGTGGTTCCCGCACCGATATCTACCAGACACACGCCATATTCTTTTTCATCTTTCAGCAGGCTGGCTTCAGCAGTAGCCAGACAGGACACCACCATTTTCTCCACACCGATATTGGCCCCTTTTAAAGCGCGGTCAATATTCTGCATGGTGCTGATCGGTAACATCATCAAATGATAATGTCCCGTCATGCTATGTGCCGACATACGGATCGGGTTGAGTACCCACTCAGGTGCATCATCCAGCTCGAAGCCTAAAGGCACCGCACTCACCAGATAATGATCTGAGGTGACATGACTGGCTTTGGCCAGCTCAAGTGCCCGCACCACTTCACTGGTCGTAATTGAATGTTCACTATTATCAATGGTGGTACGACCCGAGGCATAAAAGCTTTTTAGTTCAGCACTTGGGATCGAAATCCACGCAGAATGCACACGACATTCAGCCATATCTTCCGCTTCTTGTACGGCGTTTTTAATGGCGGTAATGACTTTATCGAGACTGACAATTTTTCCTTTATTCATGCCTCGGTTACGAGCGGTCGCCATTCCAATCACTTGGATATTGTCTGGCGCGTGTACCTTACCAATCAAAACTGAAACTTTGTGTGTCCCAATGTCAATCGCCACAACCGAGGGAACAGCTTCACTCATTATTAACTACTACCATTACGTGTTTGTTAGATTTATGGCTTTATAAGGCCTCTAGTTTTTAAAGCCGGTCATTATGGCTTTACTGTTACATTATTCTCAACGCCCGTGTCATTAATGGTTACAATAAATTGACCATTTACAATTTTAGGCGGAATTGAATTTTTCCATTGAATCGCCAATCCATTGCGATAACGCAGGTCGATCGCTGAAATTTTTGACCATACCGGTTTTAGTTCGCTATAGGACAGATGACTCAAACGTTGCAACTTGCTCATGGTCTGGTCTTTATCGACAATCACACGCAAACCTGAATCAAACTGCATAAACCACGTCATTCGTTCAGTTAAATATAATTCTTTTAAACGAATACCTTGTGGTAAAAATAACTGGTTGATTTCATTATAACGTCGCATCATGGTATTTGCATGAGTAGATGGTCCATGCAGCAACGGTAAAGCTGAATAATCTTTAGGACTGACTTCAGTGAAAATAATGCCACTATCACTCAGCAGTCGTCCTGTACCCCATCGTGCAATGGCATGATGCGGCATTACCCGCACATGAATTTTGTCTGGCCAGGCACGAGACACTACGACACGATCCACCCAAGACAATTCCAGTGCGCGGTCACGAATCGATTCCAGGTCCGAAGTAAAATAGTTTTCAGTCACAATCGGTGAAACGTACTGCATGACCTGACGCTCTTCAGCTGCTGTACGCGTTCCTGCCACTTTCAGCTCTGCTACCTGAGCATCCGTCATCACCTTGTATAGGCCAAAAATCCCAAAAGCCAGCACCACCAGCGCGACACACAACAAGGCCCAACCACCCAGGTTGGTTAGTTTCTCTTTGCGTGTCGGCGGCTTGTCGTGAATTGAGGTAATCGCAGCACGTTTACGGCGCATGGTTGCTGGGAGTTGAGCCATAACTTAGTGTGCCGCACCGTTTAATGTTTGTTCCAGAATCGCTACACAGAGCGCATCAAAACTATAGCCGACGGCTGCTGCCGCTTTTGGTACCAGAGAGTGACTGGTCATCCCCGGAACTGTATTCACTTCCAGCAACCAGAAATTACCCTGTTCATCCTGCATTGCATCAATACGGCCCCAGCCACTTGCACCCACTGCCTGGAAGGCACGTAGAGCCAAGGCTTGCAATTCTTTCTCTTCAGACTCGCTTAAGCCACATGGAATGCCATATTCCACATCATTACGCTGATATTTAGCTTCATAGTCATAGAAAGCCACATCTTCTGGCGGTTGCAGACGAATGACGGGTAGAGCCTGACCATTCAGAATCACAATGGTAAATTCACGGCCTGTGATCCATTTCTCTGCCATAACCACGGCATCATGTTCAGTGGCTTTGGCAATCGCATCGGCAAAGTCTTCTACTTTTTCAACTTTACTCATGCCAATACTCGAACCTTCATGTACAGGCTTAATGATCAGCGGCAAATCTAAAGCAGATACAATTTCTTGCGCATTCGAGTTCTTGGTCACGATACGGTATGGCGCAGTAGGTAATTCTGAACCCTGCCAAACCTGTTTGGTTTTGACTTTATCCATACCAATGGCAGAACCCTGTACGCCTGTACCGGTATATGGAATATTCAACCATTCCAGCGCACCCTGAATCTGGCCGTCTTCACCGCCACGACCATGCAATACCACAAACGCACGATCATAATTTACTAGCTCGGTAACACTACGCTCTTGTGGATCAAACGCTTCTGCATTGACCCCAGAACGCACTAATGCCTCAAGTACGGCGGTTCCACTATCTAGCGAAACCTCACGCTCTGCAGATTTACCACCCAGCAATACGGCAACTTTTCCGAATTTTGAAGCATTTGACACGTTTATATCCTTAAACTTTTTGAATCTGTTCAATCAGTCATAACATGACTATTTTACTTTACATATAAATGATTTTGAGCAAGTTCGATTGAGATTGCTCCAACATTACCTGCGCCTTGGGTTAATAACAAGTCATTTGCTTGCAATACCTTTTTCATCACCTGGCTCAGGTTCCCCTCAACCGGATCAATCAGGATTGGTTCAACTTCCCCACGTAAACGGATACTACGTGCCAATGCGCGGCTATCTGCACCTACAATTGGCTTTTCCCCTGCCGGATACACTTCAAGTAAGAGCAGCTGATCAACTTGTGAAAGCACTTCTACGAAGTCATCAAAACAGTCACGGGTACGGCTGAAACGGTGCGGCTGGAACATCATCACCAGACGGCGATCTGGATGGCTGGCACGAGCGGCTTTAATAGTGGCTTCTACTTCTTTTGGATGGTGGCCATAGTCATCGACCAGCTTCACATCGCCGCCTTCAAGTTCGAATTGACCTTGTACCTGGAAACGACGACCCACACCACTAAAGCCTTCCAGTGCACGGCAAATGGCTGCATCAGATACGCCTTCATCCGTCGCAATACCAATCGCAGCCAAGGCATTGAGTACATTATGCAGACCCGGCTGATTCACAGTCACGCGTAGCGGCTCACGATCTTTACGTAATACGGTAAAGTGGCTGCGCATACCTTCCTGTACGACATCGACGGCACGAATGTCATTATCTTCATTAAAACCATAAGTCAGTAATGGACGACCAATACGTGGCATGATTTCACGGATATTGGCATCGTCACCACACACAACCGCTAAACCATAGAATGGCAGTTTTTGCAGAAACTGGATAAAGGTATCTTTTAAAACATCGAAGCTACCGCCATAAGTATCCATATGGTCAG
Organism: Acinetobacter sp. YH12072; assembly: GCF_013419565.1. Taxonomy (NCBI): domain Bacteria; kingdom Pseudomonadati; phylum Pseudomonadota; class Gammaproteobacteria; order Moraxellales; family Moraxellaceae; genus Acinetobacter; species Acinetobacter sp. YH12072. Next base: position 45,854 of record NZ_VOZV01000007.1, read on the forward strand.
CATCAATATTGGTTACCACGGCAGCCATTGGTTCTAGATACAGGAATGAGGCATCTGATTCATCGGCTTCTGCCACGATATAACGACTTGCACCCAAAGCGGCATTCACACCGGTACGGTTTAGCAAACCGCCGATCACATAAGTTGGATCCAGATTTTCTTCTGCCAGCATACAGGTGATCAGGCTGGTGGTTGTGGTTTTACCGTGAGTGCCTGCAACCGCGATCCCGTGACGGTAACGCATCAGCTCACCCAGCATTTCTGCACGGCGGACTACCGGTGTACGGGTTTCAAGAGCCGCCTTGATTTCCGGATTTTCCTTATCAATCGCGGTAGATACCACGATGACATTGGCACCCTTAATATTGCTGGCTGCATGGCCGATATAGACCTTGATACCATTTTCTTCTAATTGAGCCGTAGTTTTAGAGGCCTTGATGTCTGAACCAGAAACTTTATACCCCTGGTTTTTCAGTACTTCCGCGATCCCGCACATCCCTGCACCACCAATCCCTACAAAATGGATATGCTTGATCCGGCGCATTTCCGGGACTTTAATTAATTTCTTTGCTTGGTCTGCTGGGGTTACTGGAGACATAATTTACTCGGATTACAATTCTTGAATTAAACGGACCACATGCTGGGTCGCATCGGGTTGAGCCTGACGGCGTGCTTTGATCGCCATTTCCATCAATACCTGACGGTCAAGCATCGGCTCTAATAAGGTTTTTAAACTGTCTGGCGTCAAAGTAGCCTGCGGGCAGATTTTGGCTGCCTGCTGATTGGCCAGGAATTTGGCATTCGCAGTTTGGTGATCATCAACCGCACTTGGTAGCGGTACAAAAATCGCAGCTACACCAGCAGTTGCAATTTCAGTAACTGTCAGTGCACCGGCACGGCAAATGACCAGATCGGCGTCGCTATAAGCTTGGGCCATATCTTCAATAAACGGCTGAACTTCAACCTGCAAGGAGGCGGGTTTGTCTGCATAACGTGCGCGCGTTGCTTCAGCATGATTTTGACCACACTGATGATAGACATTTAACGGCACATTCAACTGTTTCAAGGCTTCCGGCACACGTTCATTTAAGGCTTGTGCCCCAAGTGAACCACCAACAATCAGAATTCGTAGCGGCTGGCCAGCTTTTTCCCGCTCCTGATAACGCCAGGACGGATTTAAAATTTCTGTAATTTCTTTACGTACCGGATTACCGGTGGTTACTACTTTGTCTTGTGCCGGGAAAGTATCAGGAAAAGCCTGACATACCGTTTTAGCGACCCGTGACAACTGGGTATTGGTAAAACCCGCGACTGCATTTTGCTCGTGAATAATCACAGGAATACCCAGGATCCGTGCTGCCAGACCACCCGGTCCTGCCACATAACCGCCAAAGCCTGCAACAGCTTCGACTTTGAGCTGTTTCATATGCTTCATGGCACTAAGAGTGGCTTTTAAAATTTTAAACGGTGCCAAGGCTTTACGCACAAAACCATTGCCACGCACACCTTGAATATCGATTTGATAAATTGGAATATTATGGTTTTTTAATAATCGGTTTTCCATGCCCGCTGGTGTTGCCAACCAGGACACTTCAATTCCTTGTTGTTGTAGATCTTTTGCAACGGCTAACGCTGGAAACACATGTCCACCCGTACCTGCGGCCATCATCATGACATGTTTAGGCTGTTTTTGCTGAGCGTCGGTCACGGTCTAATTCTTCAATTAAAAAATGAAACAGGAGGTCTAATTTAAGTCATCAATTGTAATCACAAACGCTTGCCCTTGAAAGTTTATTTACCTTATTTCAACAAGCGTTTCATTGTTTTTTTCATACTAATTTGAAGTTTAAACTAGTTTTATTATAAGGTCTGCATTTTTCCTTAGACTTAAGTGAAATATAAGCATAATTTTTGAATATTTTTCATTTAATCTTTTTATACCTACTTCCTAAATCTATACATTTTTCACTAATTACTGGCTATTTTTCCATTTAATTCATCCTATTAACTTATGCCTAAATCATATAAATCTGAATAAAATTTTATGTTATCCCTATATCTATATAATTTTTTTCAAATTGATCTGCATATTCCTTAAATGGACTCAAGCATTATAGATGTCAAAAATATCAATACGTGATCTATGGATTATTTTAGCCGGTTATCTGGCGGCCATGCATGTCGGCAAACTGTCTGCTGTTATTCCCATTCTGCAACAGGATTTAGGCTTAAGTTTTACACAAGCCGGGTTTTCTCTGTCTTTAGTACAAGGGGCCGGAATGCTGTTTGCCCTTTGTATTGGTGCTTTTTCGGAAAAAGTGGGTTTAAAGCGCTGCCTGATTTTGGCGTTAATCATTTTAGGACTGAGCAGTATCGCTGGCCTCTGGATTCAGCATGCCACAGCCTTATATTTCTTCCGCTTTACCGAAGGGATTGGATTTTTAACTATTTCCTTGTGCGCGCCTGCAATTTTAAAACGGATCAGTCGGCCTGAAACACTGAATTTTAAAATGGGACTCTGGAGTTCCTATATGGGTGTCGGTGTCAGTCTTGCTGTTTTTAGTATTCCTGTTTTACTCGAATACCTGAACTGGCAGAATATTTGGGCTATTCTCGGCAGTCTATGCTTGATTATTGCAGGCATCATTAAACGATACCTGCGAATAGATCCAATGGCATTTGCATCTAACACAATTCCTCAACCAGTACCGTCAAATACTTCATTCTGGCAGATTGTCAAAGTTACCCTTACCCATCCACCCATTCTGTGTTTAGCTATTATTTTTGCCTGTTATACCAGTCAGTGGATTACCGTGACCGGGTTCCTGCCCAGCATGTACGTCGAACATGGTATTGATTTAAAAGTTGCAGGCGTTCTGGTTTCAATCGTGGTACTTGCCAATCTGGGCGGCACTTTTGGTGCAGGTATGTTGTTACAACGTGGCTGGAAACCCAAGACGCTATTCAGTACCGGATTTACAGCCATGCTGTGCAGCAGCTTTCTGGCTTTTGCAGCCAGTTCATGGCTCATGTTCGACTTACAGTTTATAAGTGCTGTACTGTTTTCACTGATTGGTGGAATTATCCCGACCACTGTTTTTGCCATTACTTTGCAGCATGCCCCGCGTGCCAATGCCGCAGCAGCCAGTGTGGGTCTGGTTTTACAGCTTTCAGCCTGTGCTCAATTTTTTGTGCCGCCTTTGAGCGCAGCACTAGTTTCGACTACACAGAATTGGGCTTATATCGCGGCAGTTACCGCCAGCCTCTCTATATTAGGAATCTTAATGACCCTGCTTTTATTCAAGCATTATGGCCAATAAAAAAGAGCCTCAGACGAGGCTCTTTTTTATTATTGAAAGCTTAGGCTTGACCCAGACTGGCTTCCAGTACATCAAACAGGTCATCTGCAATGGAGGTACCAAACTGAGTATCAATTTCACGGATACAGGTTGGACTGGTGACGTTAATTTCAGTGACATAATTGCCAATCACATCCAGACCGACAAATACCAAACCTTTTTCTCTGAGATAAGGTCCCACTTGCGCTGCAATGGCTCTATCATTCTCAGTTAATGGACGTGCTTGACCTAAACCACCTGCTGCCAGATTGCCACGCACTTCACCATTTTGCGGAATACGGGCCAGACAATACGGTACTGGTTCGCCATTGATCATCAGGATACGCTTATCCCCTTCTACAATTTCAGGAATATAACGCTGTGCCATAATCGGCTGGTTACCATTGTTGGTCAGAATCTCAATGGTTGAGCCAATATTGATACCATCCTGATAGAGACGGAAAATTCCGGTGCCGCCCATACCATCCAATGGTTTTACAATCACATCAACATGCTCTTTTAAAAATTCACGGATCAGGCTTTGTTGCGACGTTACCAAAGTCGGAACTTGCAGGTGCGGGAACTGAGTAGCAAACAGCTTTTCATTGCAGTCACGCAGGCTTTGCGGTTTGTTGATAATCCATGCTCCTTCACGTTCTGCCTGTTCCAGAATATAAGTGGTATAGACAAAGTTCATGTCGAATGGCGGATCTTTACGCATCAGCACCACATCATAAGCCGCAATCGATTCTTTTTTCTTTTCACCCAGTTCGTAGTAATGGTTATAGTCTTCAAATACCTGCAAAGGCGAGATCAGACCAAAGGCCTTACCTTGGTCGATATATAAATCTTGCTGTAATGCATAACCCAGTTCATGTCCACGGCGTGCAGCTGCCCATAACATGGCCATGGTTGAATCTTTTTTCAGGTTTACATTTTCGATGGGATCCATCACAACAAGTACGCGCATGTCTCTGTGCTCTTTCTTAAAAATACATTAGCAAGGAGTATAGCCTGTGCAGTTTCTTTTGTTTATGGTGATTTTGCATGACTAATTTTGTATAAATGCTTAAATACTTTAATCAACAAGAGCATTTATCATGCAGCAGGCAATTGTCGGCTTTCATCTGGATGAAGAAAATCATTGGGTCGCTGAACTGGCCTGTGGTCATGGTCAGCATGTGCGGCATGATCCACCTTGGCAAAACCGTCCTTGGGTCATGACCGAACAAGGCCGTAAAGAAAAACTGGGCGTCTTATTGGACTGCAAAAAATGTGAAATACACGAGGATTAATATCTTCTAAATCAAATCAGTATATATACTCACCCTGAGTATTTTATCTCGTTTAGAAAATTGATTAAAACCTGAATAAAAATAATAATACCTTGCTTATAAATGCATTATCTTTCAACTAAATACATCTAATTTTATGATTTAACGATTATTTTTCGAAATCATGGTTCCCAGCATAATAATAAAGGTACTGACCCCGCCAATCAGTAAGCTCATCAGAGCAATTTCCAAAGTGATCTTATGATGCCAGCTCTGATCAGGAATCCAGGGCAAATTCAGATTTTCCCCAAAGATAAAGTTAATAGTACATATAATCAGAAAGCCAATCGTTGTAGAGATCAGTAAAGTCACCACCAGGTTTTTCCACATCTTGTAGCCCACCAGCATGACAATAATGGCCAAACCTACCACCGTTATAATCGATATAAATAAAACACTGTTCCAGTAATCCATTCCTAGTACTCTTATTTTAAATCAATTAAAATTATGAAATTCTTATAATTAATTACGTAATGTTTATTTCAATATAGGCGGATTACAATTTGTAAACAATGACCATAACTACCTTATTCATTTTATTTGTAAAGGGACTTTATGGGGGGTAATTCATTCTTTAATGAGTTTCTTTTAAAAATATTTTTCTTTTTAGATAAAATAATTTTGATCAAGATTTATATATTGAGAAGAATATTTATATAAAATTTAATTTTGAAGAAGATAATATAACTTATCAAATTTAAAGTTTATCCAGATCAGAATTTCTATCTTATTATTTATATTTCTTTTAAATACAGTCGCCTGAACAGAATCTTTCTTCCCATAAAAAGTAAAGCCTTAGATTACTAAGGCTTTACTTTTTATCTGGTGAATCAGGTTTTAGATTCCGTATTTCACACGATAAGCTTCCATTTTCGCCAATGCTTCGCTATCGCCTTTTGCATCTAGGTAATTCATTAAATCTTTCATGGTAATTAGTGCATGTACTGGAATTTCCAGTTCTTTTTGTACTTCCTGAATAGCAGATAATTCACCTTGGCCTTTTTCCTGACGATCAAGAGCAACCAGTACACCTGCAATTTGCGCACCGGCATTTTTCAGGATGGTGACTACTTCACGAATGGCAGTACCGGCTGTAATCACATCATCAATAATCCAGACTTTTTTCCCTTCCACTGAAGCACCTACCAGCACACCACCTTCACCGTGATCTTTGGCTTCTTTACGGTTAAAGCCCCATGGCACGCTGACGCCATGATTTTGCGATAGTGCCACTGCTGTAGCTGCTACAAAAGGAATGCCTTTGTATGCTGGTCCAAAAATCACTTCAACATTGTCACATTCAGTTAATTTTGCAGCATAGCCAGAAGCCAGTAGTGACAAGGCTTCACCATCATTGAGCAAGCCAGCATTAAAAAAATAAGGACTCACACGTCCTGATTTTAAAGTAAACTCACCAAATTTAAGCACACCACGTGATAATGCGAGTTCGATAAAAGCTTGCGGGTTAAACTGAGCTGGCGTTGACATGAGGTGCTCCTAAATCCATTAATTAAGGGTAAGACTTGCGCATGATACCAAAGAGTAGCTATCCAGGTGATCAAAAAATTCTTCGTGTCGTTTCAATTAATGTCAACGGTTTACGTTCCTCTGTCAGCAAGGGCTTGCTAGAGTGGATCGAACAGTCTGATGCCGATGTGATCTGCATGCAGGAAAGCCGGATCACCCATGCGCAGTGGACTGATAAATTTAAGCCTGAAGGCTGGTATACCCACCTGTTCCCTGCCGAGCGTCCAGGTTACGCGGGTACAGCGATTTACAGCCGTCTGCCTTTCGTTTCGATTACCGATGGTTTGGGTTTTGAACTGGCCGATTCTCAAGGTCGCTTTATCTCGGCAGAATTTGACTTGGGTCTAGAAAAAACAGCACATATCTGTTCGCTGTATTTACCTTCAGGTTCTTCGGGCGATGAAGCGCAGGCACGTAAAGATCACTTTCTGGAAGAGTATAAAAAGATCCTGAAACAATGGCGCGATGAAGACAAATCCATCATTGTCTGTGGTGATTACAATATCGTGCATAAACGTATCGATATTAAAAACTGGTCCGGTAACCAGAAAGCATCGGGCTGCTTGCCGCATGAACGTGCATGGTTGGATCATATCTATGATGAACTGGGTTATGTCGATACGTTCCGCGAAGTCCGTAAAGAAGCCGAGCTATATTCCTGGTGGTCGAATCGTGGTCAAGCCCGCGCCAAGAACGTGGGCTGGCGGATTGACTATCAGGCCTGCTCACCGGACTGGAAAGACCGTACTGTAAATGCCTGGGTCTATAAAGATGAATGGTTTAGTGACCATGCACCCGTGATTATTGACTATAAAATCTAAAACTGACCGAAAGATTGAGTGAACATTCGTTCACTCAATTAAGGTTTATTACCTACACTACATGACGTATTTTCAGGTTTATCTTCAGACCCTAACAGCGCATGATACTCACACGGCACAGGGATATGTCAGGATGACACTATAAGGACAGGACGCCGTAGGAAGAAAATAAAACAAACTATCAGATTTAGCTTGTTTTTCATGGATGTGACAACGGACGTTGTATTGAGACCCGCATAATCAGGATGATTAGATGCGGGTTTTCTCATTTCAGTACCTTCATTTTTTTCTTATTCTTAAACTTTACCATTTACTTTTTAATACCCATTCTGCTCTTAAACGATGTCAATCGAATGACATGTCTTTTAAATATTGCTTAAAAACAAGCTTCTTGGAAGCACATAGGCGATCAGCATAAATTCAGCTAAGCTAAGCCATCAATAAATAAACTGTTTGGGATACAGCGAGCATGCTCAAGATTTATGGCATTAAAAACTGCAATTCAATGAAAAAAGCTTTTGATTTACTTAATGAATTGGGACTGGCTTACGAATTTCATGATTATAAAAAACAGGGGATCGACGCGGATACGGTTAAAACCTGGCTGGATGCTTTAGGCCAAGATGTGGTACTGAACAAGAAAGGCACTACCTGGCGTAAACTCACTGCAGAAGAACAGGAAAATGCGCTTGCCAGTGAAGATAATCTGATTACCGCCTTAACTACTCATACCAGCTTAATTAAACGTCCGGTATTACAGACTGCAACTGGTTTTATCGCTGGTTTTGATGAAGCCGCTTATCAAAAGCTAAAAGACTAATCATCCCAGATGAGCTGGAAGAATAAAAAAAGCCTGACCTCTGTCAGGCTTTTTTATGGTAGTTTTTAGAGAACGGTCATGATCTATTATTTGGCACGAATCCAGGTTTGGTTACGACCTAAAGCAGACACGCCGATATAACCGCGCAGCTCAAGCTTCTTGCCACCATCTGTCAGGTTGCCTTTCAGCTTATAAGTTTTACCAGATTTTGGATCCAGGATCGAACCACTGTCATAGCTGGTTCCGCCTGTATTTTTCAGGCCTTTCACAATCGTTAAACCTTTCAGCGATTTATTGTGATACGGACCTTCACATTTTGTACAAGCATTTTCTTCACCCGGTGTTAATACCGATTGGATGCTTGCAGATAATGTCCCATTTTTTTGCTCAGTAAATTTTACTATAGCCTTTGGTTGTTTGGTTTCGTCGTCAATCGTTTTCCAAACGGTACCATTTAAAGGATCTGCAGCATTGGCCAGCGCAGATAAGCCGAGTAGTCCTAACATTAGCGTAATTTTTTTCATTTTTCTTCATTTCCCTAGTCTGAGATAGACCGATGTAGTATTAAAAAGTCACAACATTTTTGCAATTTTTACCTGTGACTATTTAGTGTAACCTTGTAAATATTGTTGGTAAATAATCTACATAATCAATAAAAGCAGAAAAAGATGGAAAGAAGATGAAGATGAGCCCCGTGACGAAACAATTAATTACAGAAAGTCTTTTAAAAGCGACCATCCGCGCGCCTAGTCGGTTCAATCTTCCTCCAAGCTCCTTACGGGTCGCACTGGAGCAGATGTGCAAGATTTTTCCGCAAGATAAGTCCGTACAAATCCGTTCGCTCCGGCTGGCAGGTGTACATGCCGAGGAAATCAAACCACAGCAGGAATCCAGCCAGCTGATTTTCCATATTCATGGTGGTGCTTTTTATCTCGGTTCCTTAAATACCCATCGTGCCTTTATGACCCAGATTGCCGCTCGCACCCAGATGCAGGTACTGCATATTGATTATCCTCTGGCTCCTGAATCTGCTTATCCTGAACCTTTGGAAGCTGTGCTTGATGTCTATAACCTGTTATTAGATCAGGGCATTCAGGCTAAGGACATTGTTCTGTCCGGAGATTCGTGTGGCGCTAATCTGGCGTTGGCGTTGGCACTCAAATTACAGCAGGAAGGCCTGCCACAGGTGAGTGGACTGATTCTACTTTCCCCTTTCCTTGATCTGACCCTGACCAGTGAATCACTACGCTATAATCAGAAACATGATGCCCTACTGTCGATTGAAACCCTAAAGACCGGGATTCAGTATTATGTACCGAGTGCAATGGATCGTGGCGATCCGGAAATTTCCCCATTTTTTGCCGATCTCAGTGGTTTGCCACCGATGCATATACAGGTGGGATCTAAAGAAATTCTGCTGGATGATGCCACACGCTTCAAGGAAAAAGCGGAACAGGCTGGTGTCGAGGTTGAATTCAAGTTATATACCGGGATGTGGCATAATTTTCAGATGTTTAGTGCCTGGTTTGAAGAGGCCCGACAAGCGCTAGCGGATCTTTCAGAATTTGCTCATCGTCTGGATCAAGACTAGAAATTTAAAAGAAGCCATAAAAAAGGTCAGCGATTGCTGACCTTTTCTGTTTAGTGATTATCTATCGCTTTTTAGATCAGGCTTACTTGCGTCATCGCAGTTTCAATTGCCTGCTGTTTCGCAGCATCGCCCATATTGACGCCTTCAGCACGAATCACGTGCACATCAGTTACGCCAGTAAAGTTAAATACAGTTTTCAGGAAAGCTTCCTGGAAATCGACTGGGCTTTGTTCTCCATAAATACCCCCACGGCTACTGGCAATATAGACTTTCTTTTCACCTGCCAGACCCACTGGGCCATTTTCTGTATATTTAAAGGTACGTCCCGCCACACTAATGCGGTCAATCCAGGCTTTTAAAGTAGAAGGTAGGCCGAAGTTATACATAGCAGCCCCTACCACCACGATATCCGCCTGTAAGTACTGCTGTAAAATCTGTTCTCCTAAAGCCGCCTGCTCAAGATTCTGACCCATCAAAATTTCGGCAGTTAAATGTGGAATCGGCTGTGCAGCTAAGTCCAGATATTCAAGCTCAACTGCCTCACCATGTTTCTGTTGAAGCTGTCCCACAATAGCTTGAGTCAACTGACGGGAAATAGAGGCATCACCTAAAATACTGGAATCAATCTGTAAAATTTTCATTGCTTAATCTGGTCCGTTCATTGTTCGGGAATGGACATAGCTTAATAAACTTTAAATAATGAAATAATGGGTTTAAATAAAACACTTCATTGCGTATTTAGAACAATAAATTTCCAGCTTAATTTTTCTCCTTTTTTTTAATTTTTGATAAATATTACTGATTATCAATGAATTAATTTTATGTTATATTTCTGTAAATAATTAAAGCAATATTTTTCTATCTTTTAAAAACTTAGCAATAACAATAAAGGTCAGACCTGTTGTATGAAGCGAATGTCAGCAGTATTACAAAAATTCCAGAATCATCGACTCAAGAAATATCTGATCGAAGATGAAGTGGTGATGAACTGGGGAATTTTGAAAAAGTGTATCCTGATGCTGGCACTTGGCTGTGGCATACATATCAGCTGGCTAAGCTGGGACCTGTTTGTCCTGTCACATCCGCAATACTGGCAGCATGTCCATATTGATGTCGTTCGTTCAGAGATTCACATGAATGGCCTATTTTTACTGGCGCTGGTTCTTCTGATTTATCCCTGTTATAAATTTCAGGGCAATGCACTGATAGAACGATATTTTCCCTATCTGGCAGTGGGCATCTTTGTGGTGTCCCTGTGTCGGGATGCATATATCGTAGGCGTGATTAGCCCGGTAGCCACAATTGCCTATGTTTGCCTGATGACGGTAGGTCTAGTCCTGTTTCACCGGAGACTGGTCTATAGCATGCTGATTCCGGCCTCACTGTTTCTGGTAACTTGTGCCTATCTAAGCTTTAACCAACAACTGCCTTATTCACCACTCTTTAATATTCAGGATCAGTTTTTCCATAATAGCTTCTGGCTGTTATCAATGCTGTATTTTATCCTGCCGATTCTTGCTGTCTGCATGATTTTATTTGAGATTTTACTCAGTCAATGGCGCTATCGCGAACAGTTGATTAACCATCTCAGCCAGATTGATCCTCTGACCAATCTGTTTAATCGCCGTAGTATCAATCAATGTCTGGATCAGTTAAATAGTACTGCGACTTTTAACTATGCCCTGGTGCTGCTAGATCTGGATCATTTCAAAAAGATCAATGATTACTATGGACATCACAAGGGCGATGAAACACTGGTACAAGTTAGTGCGGTACTGAACCAGCAATTGCGTGAGAGTGATGTGGTGGGACGGTTCGGCGGTGAGGAATTTATTCTGGTTTTGAATAATTCTAGCCTGGAAAAAGCTCAGCAGGTAGCAGAACGTTGCCGAAGTGCGATCCAGCAACTACAAATTTTTAGTGATGAAGGACAATTGATCCCGGTGACGGCCAGCTTTGGCATTGCTATTTCAAAACCAGAATTACGCCCACAGCAACTTTTAAGCCAAGCCGATCAGGCCCTTTATCAGGCCAAAGCCGGTGGACGGAATCAGGTGAAATCTTATCTGGAACTTCTAAAAGTTCAACCAGCCTAATCTTTTCACCAGCTTTATTCACTTTAAAGCGTGTACCAGAAAAGCCTTAAAGTGAATGCTAGAGCTGTTCTAAACGCTGTAGCTGTGCCAATAATTCTGCTTTACTAAATGCGCCAGTCAAACGTAAGCTGCGAATCTCCTGCTGCTTATTATCAAGAAATAAATAGGTCGGTGGTCCCAGAATTTCCCATCGGTTAAGTAAAGCCTGATGCGTAGCATCATACTGACTAAGATCAAGCTTGATCAGAAAATAAGGAGCTAAGGCCTGCTGGACAGCAGCTGCCTTTAATACTTTATGTTCAATCGGCTGACAGGCCACACACCAATCAGCATAGACATCAATAATGACCTTCTGCCCTTTCGGTACTGTAGCCAGTAACTGTTCAAATTCAGTGGCTGTTTTTGCTATATGCCAACTCGCCTGTTGTTGGGCAGTTTCAACAAAAAAACGCTGACTATGCTGATACTGACTATATGTAATATAAGGCACTGCGATAGCCAAACAGATGATATAAAGCCAGCGCAGTCCGGTATTTTTCCAGAATAATCGTGCCAGAACATAAACAACAAAGCTTAAGCCCAGCCCTAGCGACAGCCACTGCAATGCCGCTTCTGAAATCAGCGGACGAATAAAATACAAGGCCAAAGCTAGCATAATGAAAGCAAAGAGCACTTTCACCTGATTCATCCAGTGCCCGGCTCGAGGTAGAATACGTGCCCCCATAATACTGGCCAGCAGCAACGGGGTGCCCATACCGAAACCCAACGTAAACAACAGCACTGCGCCTTGCCACTGGTTCTGAGTCTGGGAAATAAATAATAAAGCACCGGCTAATGGTGCCGTCATACAAGGCCCAACCAGCAAGGCAGAAACAGATCCCATGATCGCAGCGCTAACCAGAGTTCCCCCTTGCTGCATCGCCTGAACCCGGTCCAGACGCTGCGTTAGACGCTGTGGCATTTTAATTTCAAACAGGCCAAACAGGTTGAGGGCAAATACCACAAATAATGCACTAAATGCCATCAGGGTGGCAGGTTGCTGTAACCAGCGTTGAAAGTTGAGTCCGGCTGAAGATGCGATCAAGCCCAGTACCGCATAGACTGCGGCCATACTGCTTACAAAGCTTAGGGCAATCATCCAAGCTTTGATGCCTTTGCTATCACGAACAATTAATGAAGTCAGAATTGGCAGCATCGGCAAAGAGCATGGCGTAAATGCCAGCAAAATGCCCAAGCCGAAAAATAACAGCAATCCATAAGCCAGCGAACTTTCAGCCAGACGTGTAGACCATTGCTGGTCTTGTGCCGAGTCGCTGTTGGATCGTGTAGAAATGACTTCAACGATTTTACTGTCTGTATTTCCTGATTCTAGATCATCAGCAGAATTTTCCAGAATTCGGTTGTGTTGCGAGGAAGAGCTGCTTAGATCCAGTAACCTTTTATTACCCGAGCCAGTAGATTCATATTGCACCAGACCGGATAAGTCGGTCTTAAATTCAATGGTTTGAGGAGGATAACAAAGCCGGTCTTTGGCACAGCCTTGCCAGCTGACCTGATACGTTTGACCCGCCTGTGTCGGAATCTGAACTTTTAATTGCTGATAATAAACCTGGGTATGACCGTAGTTTTCATCATATAGATCTTCAGCGGGTGGTAGTTGCAAGGTCATCGGCTGACTTCCCTGCTTTAGCTCTACCTTATGCTGATAAAGATAATAGTTTTGTGGAATTTCCCAGCTAAGTTCAGTCTGTTGCTGAGTGACTGAACTGATACTCAGAGGAAAAGCCTGCTCAGGCGACAATAAGGGCGCTTCTGCCTGAGCAATATTGCTAAGCAACACTGTGCCCAATAAGACTGGAGAAAATACTTTTCTCCCGATCTTAAACCGTAGTGCTTTGGTCATATCGAAATAAGAGCAGCTTAGAATAGGAACGATACGCCCAAGCCTGAGAAGTAACCTTTATTCTGGCCTTCCAGATCCACCCCGATACTGGCATCAAGTTGTACCTGATCATTCAATGCATACATGACACCAGTGCCTAGCGCATATTCATTATCCTGACTTTCGGCTTTGCGATAAATCAGTTCCGAATAACCTGACCAGCGATCAGCAATCTGATAGCCTAAAGTCGGAATCGCAGTAATCGCCCAGTTGCTATCCTGCCATTCATAACGCATGGTCAGTGCAGTATTCACCAAATCATTATATTGATAAGCAACTGCTGAGCTCAGACTGTAAATATCTTCTTCATTGCTAAAATTAGCATTACCTGTGGCAATAATGGCTTCAGCCATCAGCGCCATACTGAGTTTTTCATCATCCAGATCAATGGCTTTTTTCAGGCCAATACTGACATCGCCTAAACCATCATCCTCTTCAGTCTGACCATTGAACTTGGTTTGTGACCAGGCCGGACCAGCCCAGCCTAAACGTAATTCCAGATCATCAGTCAAACCGGTACGCAACAAGACGTCGGCATTTAAAGTGGTTTGTTTCAGCTTGCTTCCATCCACAGTCGCTTCGCTATAAGAGAAACTCGGTAAACCCTGTTCCCAAGCTAACTGACCCACTGGCACGGTACTGGTACCCAAACCTTCACCTGGTCGGTCAAATTCAACTGCAGCACAAAGCTGTGCACTGACACCCGTCAGTGCCATCAAACCCAATATTCTTAAAGTTGTCTTCATCTTGTTGGAGCTCTTTCTTAAAATTTAATGTAATTCCTTGGTCATTTTTGCGCCATGACTACGCAATAATTCTAGGGTTTGTTTTTCTTCTTCCAGTGCTTCTGCCCAGTTAATTTCATCAAAATCACAATCAAAGAATAAATCACTAATCGATGACAGAATGGTTAATCCTTCTTCATCCTTGCTATTCGGATTGACTTTTTCTTCTAATAGGCGCTGCACTGCAGGTACACAGGCTGCACTGGCCGCATCCCAAAGCGGGCCATAAACTTCTTCAGCATCCCAGAGATGCAAATTGACTTTAGCCTGGATCAGCGTTTCCAGAATCTGTAAATGTACATCCAGACGTTGCTGTTTTTCTTCAGCAGTTAAGGGACTGCCCGCTTCATAAGCTTCGCAGACTTCTTCCCACCATTTGAACAGGCCATCTGACCAGATGGAAATAACTGGGCCTTTTTCCAGATCAATAAAATTCGGGTTAAGTCCATCTGCCAAAAGCTGTTTGACCTGACCCAGATTGAGTTCTTCGAGTGCTTGCACAAAAAGCTGTTGTTGCGCAGTTAACATGATGGAGCTCACTTCAAATTCGTTTTTCACTATTATGCCGAATAAAGCGGGGTTTGTTTTGTTCTCATTCGTTTATTTTATCTAAAATTGAAAAAAGCCCCGTAGGGGCCTTTTTCATCTGCGAATTATTTATTGTTCTAGATCTGTATCTGTACCCGTATCTTCTTCCGCAAGTTTTAGCGGAGTGCTACGTACGTTATCTTTTTTCTCAATCACATGTTCCAGACTGCGTTTTAAACGGTCGATGGCACCATGAATGGCAGTATCAACATTATGACCATGATGGTTCACGACAATTGGCTTCAAGCCGGCAGGACGTGCTTCGATCATGCAGCGAATATCATCATCGCCTCCTTTGGCGGCATTTTCATCGCTAAGATGCACTGAGAAATGGGTAATACGCTCACTGTGGCGCTGAAATTCCTGATTTAATTCGGTACGAACGTAAGTAATTAGACGATCACTATTGCGAATGTTTTTATCGGTACGGAGTTCAATGTTCATAAAATACCATCCTCAAATCATTTTAACTTTTTAGTGCAGAATTTTTATCTTGGCACGTGTATAGCTTGCTGTTTTATATTGCATTTCACATCTTCAAATCGCTTTGGATAAAACCCTCCAGATTGAATGATGAACACATTTTTGAGTCTGCAGAACCGTGTTCCTATACTTCGAATATCGGTCCTCTATTGAAAATATGCAAGTGATATTTTGATTTTTTTAGCAAAAGGACAACCGTTCGTGACAACTGCTTACCGGATCGTGATTGACCTTCCAGATTTAGAACAATCGAAATACTATTCACATGACCTTCCCAAAATTAAAGCAGTCTTTGCCCTGTTCATAGAAGATCTATGTTTTTATTTTAATCAGCTTCAAAATTGAGTCTCTATTCTTAAAATTAATTTAAATATAAAAACTTAACTTCATTTAAATATCCTATAAACCTTCTTCTCCCCATATCTCAAATTATCATCAGCTCAAGACGATGAAATATTTCCGTCAGCGATCAATTTTGACTTTATTTTTACTTATTAATCTGTATCCTTAAGCTGCTTTCTCGGGGGAGATATTTAAATGAAATTTACACAAATCGCGGCACTTTGTGCATTGGCTTCAACAGCAGCTTTCACTCAGGCAGCAGTTTGGCAGGATTTTAGTTTGACAGGCCTATATGGCGAAAATTATGCACATCCTGTAGGTATGGTTGATGATTTAGAACAGTCAACCATTACGGCTGAATATGCAGCTGGTTTAAAATATGGTGATATCTTCGCCTTTGCTGACCGTACTAATAATGATCTCAGTGGTAATGAAACTTACTTTGAAGTTTCACCACGTTTAAGCTTAGGTGCGGTCACTGGCCAAAAGCTTGAGCTTGGTCCAATTAAAGACGTACTTATTTCTACTACTTGGGAAGGTGGTGAAGGCTTTAATAATTACCTATATGGTATTGGATTTGCTCTAGATGTTCCTTATACCAGTTATGCAAACATCAACTTCTATAAAGTTGATAATGAAAAAGGTTCTGAAGATGACTATCAGATGACCATTACTTATGCGGTTCCATTTAAAATTGGTAGTGAAGAATTCCTGGCAGATGCTTTCCTGGACTGGTCAACAGCTGAGAAAAACGATCATGCAAGTGAATTGAACTGGACGTCTCAATACAAATGGAATGCTGGTAAACATATTTCACCTGAAACCAAATTATACTTCGGTATTGAGCATTCAGTTTGGAACAATAAATATGCAATCAAAGGCTTAGACGAACATAATGTTAGCGCATTGGTGAAATACCACTTCTAAGTTTTTAGAATGAATAAAGCAGGACTTCGGTTCTGCTTTTTTATTGCCTAAATTCAGGTTATGGTTAGATATTTTCTTTCTTTTTTTGGCATCTGCTTATGAGCTTTGTTATTCGTCCTGCTCAAATTCAAGATCTGGAACAAATACTCCCGATCTACAATGCTGAAATCTTATACGGAACCTCAACCTGGAATAGCACGCCAAAAACGATCCAGGATTTTCAGAACATGCTAAGTGAATTAAATGCTCAGGGATTTCCTTTATTGGTGGCTGAGCATTCAGCGTCCAAGCAAATTGCAGGTTATGCGGATTATTCTACTTTTCGACCCATTCAGGGCTTTAAACACACTGTTGAACATTCTGTCTTTCTTCATGCAGACTTTATTGGGCAAGGTCTGGGTAAAGCTTTGATGCTCAAGCTGATTGAACATGCGCGGCAAAATGCTATCCATGTTATGGTTGGTGCCATTGACCATGAAAATCATGCATCGATTGCCTTACATGAGAAATTAGGTTTTAAACAAACCGGTTATATGCCGGAAGTTGGACAGAAATTTGGACAATGGCGCGATCTGGTATTGATGCAACTCAACCTGAATTAAACCAAAATATTTTATTTTTTATGTAAAACTTAATCTAATTGGATCAATAATCTGTTAGAAAAATTACTGATAGATAAAATTTTCTATTAAAACCAGAATAATGTCAGTTGAGTAAAATTATGAATAAATGGCTTATCTTTATCAGTATTCTCCCTCTGAGTAGTTTCAGTTTCGCCAATTCAGACTTTGAAACTGAACTCCGATCCGAATGTGCCAAGGTGAAAAGCTATGCCAACTCGGGAAGAAAATTTTATGATCAGAAACAGTATCAAAATGCGCTAGGACAATTTCAACAGCAAGCTTCCTGGTCTGCCTTTTGTGCAATGCATAGTGAAAATAGCGGTGTATCTTTTTCCGAGAATGCCATTACCACTGCTTTTAATAATGTTGGCTTAAGCTATTTTAAATCAGGAAAGCCACAATGGGCACGAGCCTGGTTTTCAGTCTTTCCTCAGGCCAAAAGCAGTCAATTTAATTTAAAACAGCTTCCTCCTCCGCAAAAAACTCAAAACTTGGCAGGCATTTATATACGGCATGCTGGCTTCGGTCACTGGAATACCATTCAAGTCAAACGGATTAAAAATTCTTATCAGATTCATTTTAATGGCCTCTATATGGGGCTAAATAGCATGATTTATGGTCCAAATATAGGTGAATTTGAAACCACAATGCCTGTTAATAAAAATCAAACGACCTATCGATCAGATGACTGCAAAATTAATCTCAATTTTGCTTTTGATCCTAAACAGGGACAACAGGTGATTTTAAAACAGGACAATGGCAGTTCAGGTTGTGGCTTTGGACATAATGTCTATGCAGATGGACACTATTTAAAAGTTGAGTCTTAAATTGAGTTGTTAAAAAAGCCCGCGATTGCGGGCTTTTTAATAGATATTAGCAGCAAATCATTTTAAACAACGATATCCGCCAGATTACCTTTCTGTTCCAGCCAGTCTTTACGGTCACTGGCGCGTTTTTTGGCCAGAAGTTTATCCAGTAAGCCTGAAGTCAGGTGCACATCATCCAGATCCAGTTGTACCAGACGGCGAGTATTAGGATCCAAAGTCGTTTCGCGAAGCTGGCTGGCATTCATCTCACCTAAACCTTTGAATCGGGTGATCTGCGGGTTCTTGGTTTTACATTTTTTCAGGATGCCTTCCAGTTCATCTTCATCCAGCGCATAGTGCACATCTTTAGCATCATCGATACGGAATAGGGGTGGCATTGCCACAAACAGATGCCCTTCTTCGACCAGAATCGGGAAGTGTTTTACAAACAGCGCACATAACAAAGTCGCGATATGCAAGCCATCCGAGTCGGCATCGGCAAGAATACAGATCTTGCCATAACGCAGTTCAGACAGGTCATCTGAACCTGGATCGACCCCAATCGCGATTGCAATGTTATGCACTTCCTGAGAGGCCAGCACTTCATCCGAAGAGACTTCCCAGGTATTTAAAATTTTCCCGCGAATCGGCATGATCGCTTGGAAATTCTTGTCACGTGCCTGCTTGGCCGAGCCACCTGCAGAGTCCCCTTCCACAATAAACAGTTCAGACTGATCCAGATCATGTCCCACACAATCTGACAGTTTCCCAGGTAAAGTCGGACCAGCGACAATCTTCTTACGTTCAACTTTTTTGGCCGCTTTCAGACGGCGACCCGCTTTAGAAATCGCCATTTCTGCCAGTTGCATAGCGATGTCTGAATTCTGGTTTAACCATAGCGCAAACGCATCTTTGGCAATATTCTGCACAATGCCTGAGGCTTCACGACTAGATAAACGTTCCTTGGTCTGACCAGAGAATTGTGGCTCCTGGAATTTCAGTGACAGGATATAGTTCACCCCATCCCAGACATCTTCTGCAGACAGTTTCATATTCCGTGGCAACAGGTTACGCAGCTCACAGAACTCACGCATGGCATCGGTCACACCTGAACGTAAGCCATTCACGTGAGTACCGCCTTGTGCGGTTGGAATCAGGTTGACGTAGGATTCCTGAATACTTTCTCCACCTTCCACGTTCCAGCAGATGGCAAATTCTGCACTGGCACGCTCAGCATCACCTGTCGCCACAAAAGCAGGAGCCGGAATGATTTCACGGTCTTCCAGCTCGTCCATCAAATAGTCAACCAGACCATTTTCAAACTGCCAGGTGATCTTTTCATCATTGATCTGGTCGATATAGTTAATTTGCAGACCAGCAGCCAATACCGCTTTGGCTTTTAAGTTATGTTTTAAGGCTTTAAGCGCGAATTTTGGAGAATCAAAATATTTGGTTTCCGGCCAGAAATGAACAGTTGTCCCTGTGGCACGTTTCGGTGCCTTGCCTTCCAGCACTTCTAGTGGTGCAGTCGGTTCACCATTTTCAAAGGCCATTTTATACAGGTTGCCGTGACGCTGAACTTCAACTTCTACGCGGCTAGAAAGCGCGTTGACGACCGAGATCCCCACCCCGTGCAGACCGCCAGAAAATTGATAGTTATCAGTACTGAACTTACCACCGGCATGCAGTTTGGTCAGGATAATTTCGATTCCGCTCTGACCATATTCCGGATGAATATCGACGGGCATACCACGGCCATTGTCTTCAACAGATAATGAACCATCCTTATACACCGTGACCGTGACTTTATTGGCATGTCCCGCCAGTGCCTCATCGACCGCGTTATCAATCACTTCCTGCGCCAAGTGGTTTGGACGAGAGGTATCGGTATACATGCCCGGACGACGACGGACCGGATCTAGACCAGATAAAACTTCAAGAGATTGAGCCGTATATTGAGACACGTTATTCGGTTTCCTTTTTTATGCAGTCGGATAAAAACTGTAAGAGCAGCGGAATTTTCTCCGCAAAATCATCCATGCCATGGCTGCCATTGGCCTCGGTCATCAGCAGTGCAGGTGGACGAGCTGAACTATAATAGCGATGTGCTTCACGATAATCCAAAACTTCATCGCCTTGTTGTAACAGCACTAACATTTTGTCTGCATCTTGTGCAGTTGGTAGCGCCATGGCTTCGAGCTGGCCAAGATCTGCGTCATTCAGGCACCAGTTCGGATGAACCTGCAGTGGCAATTCATCATCAAACAGTTCACGAAACAGCTGCCATGGTCGCATTGCCGGATTGATCAGTACAGCCGGCACATGCGCTTGAGCGACCAGATATGTCGCATAAAATCCCCCCAAGCTACTGCCGACCAATGCCACCTGATCCATCGACTGGATCAATTTAGAAATCTTCTGAATTGCAGCTATGGGCGGCATGTTCAAATCGGGTAAATGCACCTGAATATCCGGGTACTTTGCACAGTATTGTTCCAATAACTGGCCTTTAATCGAGTTGCTACTACTCTTGAACCCATGCAGGTAAATGATATTCATCGGCAATCAATAAAAAACAAACAAAATGTCAAAATTTAATTTAAAAGTGTGAAATACACTTCATTTTATAACCACTTAATTGCTTAAATTGTCTGACAAAAAAGCCTTTAATGTTATGCAATTCTCGCTATTTTAAGAGTATTCCGAATAAATTGAGAATCAAGAATACTGAAAAAAAGAATTTATACCGCGAAGTGCTCAAAAAAGAAAGATGTCTACGGTTCATATAAAGGATAGGATCAAATGCCAAGTTTAACGCCATTGCATGAAACCTATTGTCGATGGGATCGAACTCCGCTTAGCCAGGCAGATGTCCTGGAAGGCCTGGCACAATTGGTCACCATGCGCTTTAGTGATGTAGTACAGGAGCTGATTAAATCGATTCAGCGTGAAATTTTAATGAGCGTATTCGGGCTGAGTGAAAAAAATTCCAAAACTTTCCAGAATATTCCTTATATCGTACGTCTGTATCAAATGTCTTATGACATGATCTTTCATTATGGCAATACTCTGATTGCGCCTGGACTGCGCCGTATTATTGAAAGATTTCCAAAATTACATAATAAACCTCTGACCCCGACCATGCATTTTATGGTCAGTGCCCTGAACGGGATTATTGGCGATTATCTGCTGAAATATCAGAATCCTCTCGCCCTGCCGATGCTCATTTACGATCATTATGGTTCTCTGCAACAAGGTGAGCTAACCGGACGCATTACCCTATTTGTGCATGGTCTGTGCATGAACCATCTGGACTGGTCAACCCGCAAATATCCGGGCATTGGAGAAAAATTACTGGCACAGCGTGACCATAACACCATGCTGTACCTGAACTACAATACCGGACGCCGCATTTCAGCCAATGGCCGCAGTCTGGCCAATGCCTTGCAGGATCTGGTCAAACGTAATCCAGGAATTACCAGTATTGATCTGATCGGACACAGTATGGGCGGTCTGGTGTCACGCAGCGCCTTGTTCTATGGCAAACAAAATGTCTATGACTGGATTCCGATGGTAGAAAATCTGGTCTGTCTGGGCTCACCGCATCATGGTGCGGTACTGGAACGTTTTGGTTTTAGTTTGCAGGAAAAGCTCGGACATTTTCCTTTAGTGAAAATTGTGGGACATGTGGTGAATATTCGCAGTAACGGAATTCTAGACTTACGTCATGGCAGCGTCCGGGATGATGACTGGGAACATAATCCGGTACGGATTGGCTTTATGGACGACAACCGTAAACCGGCACCGATTCCTGCGCATATTGATGCCTATCTGGTGGCAGGTACGATCGAGTTTGAACACCATACCAACAAAACGCTTAATGTGATCGGTGATTATCTGGTCAGTGTCAAAAGTGCCTTGGGCGAACATCCCCATCCGCGTTTTGATCTGAAAGTACCCGACGCACATAAGGCGATTTTCTATGGACTGAATCATTTTGAAATTCAGTATCATCCACTGGTGGCCGAACAGATTGTGCGCTGGTTCTATCCAAGTGTGGAAGATGAAACCTATACGCAAATTCATGAATACGTGACCGATCTGGACAGTATTGAAGGCATTGCCCTAACCTGATTGAAGGTAAAAAATTTGGTTCGCCTCTAAGAGAGTGATAAAAAAAAGCCAGTCTGTAGACTGGCTTTTTTGATTCCAATTTTGAAAATCAGTATTTATCTCTTAGACGTTTGACGGGCGCAGTCTGATATTTGCGAAATAACTGCCACAGGCTGATCAGCAATAAAATACTAAAGAACACCAATGACCAGACCGGTAAAGATTGCCCCAGGAACGTCCAGTCAATTGCGGCACATTCACCTGAACCGTTTAATACCTGCTGTAATACCGATTTCATCGGCAAAGTTTCCAGCCAGTAATCCAGACCTGGGCCACAGCTCGGCACTTGATCTGGGGGCAGGTTCTGTAGCCAGACATGCCGTGCAGCGACACCGACTGACCATAAGATACTCAGCGAGCCTAAGAAAGCATAACCACGCTTCATGGCATTGGATTTCGGATTATGCAGCAAGGCAATCAGGGAAATAATCCCTAGTCCGATCAATCCGATTCGTTGAAACACACACAATGGGCAAGGGTTCAGGCCCTGTCCATGCTCAAGATATAAAGCAAATGCCATCCCGGCAACAGATGCCAAAAACAACACACCACTCACGAAGCGATAACCCCATTGCATGGTTAATCCTCATATTTATTATCGATATTGGGCTAAATATTCAGTAAAACTGATCGTGTTATCTTGCTCGAGCTGCTGTTGTTGCTGCAATGACTTTTGTGACAATTCATTGAAATATTTAAGTGTTTCTTTGCTTAATCGATGTGATTCATAGAGATTGCTATGCTGATGGGCCAAATGCTGACCAAACTGCCACATGCTGCTGTGGCTACGAATATCTCCGACAATCAGGGCTGACAAGGTCGCATCAACTTCATCGACACGGATCTGCATGGCTTGCATAGCATTGCTATATAGATCAGTTTCATAAGCCTGATCGAGCAATTGAGCCAGTGGCTGCATACGTTGCAAATGTAAATTACACCAGTCTTCAATCATATAGCGCTGGCCATTTTCCATAATCGCAGCGTTATAGGCGCGGCCACGATTGACCACTTCAGCCTGATTCTGGTCAATGATTTCCTGTTCGGCATCCAGCAATGCCGGGCTGTCTTGCAATAAGCAGTACAGTGCCACTACTTCCAGGAAGCCGGCAGTATCTTCATTGATCCCGATCGCGCTATACGGATTGACATCTACAGCACGCAGCTCAACATAGCCGATCCCGCGATTTTGCAAGGCTTGCGATGGAGTTTCACCTTCTTTAGGTACCTGCTTTGGACGCACCAGACTGTAGTATTCATTTTCAATCTGTAGCACATGGTCATTGATCTGAATTGGCTGACCATTGGCATCATCCAGACCCAGACGGGTAAACTGTTTGTACGGTGTTCTGACCGCTTTTTGCAGACCTTCCAGATAATCCTGCAGATTATTGTAGTGAATACCGAGCTGTTTCTGCGCTGAATTCTGGTAGCCAAAGCGTCCCATCCGTAATGCAGTCGAATAAGGCGTATATAAAGTACCGCGTACCAGCGGAAATAGATGGTGATCACGTCCAGTCATAAAACACTGGCACACTGCTGGACTGGCACCAACCAGGAAAATTACCAGTGGCGTTAAACGAATAAAGTTACGGATCAGCCCCATATAGCGATGGCTGCGATAATCCTGCAGGCTTAAAGCGCGTAGCTCTTCATCAGTTTCCTGTTCCTGAAGTGCTATAAAGAAATTATCCGGGAAAGACAGATTATAGTGAACCCCGGAAATGGTCTGCATACGGCGACCATAACGCACGCCTAAACCATGACGATACAGCGTTTTAAATAAGCCAATATTGGAGCTGCCATATTGCGCCAGCGGGATATTTTCATCCTTACTGTCGAGCATGCACGGCATAGACATCGGCCAGAGCTTTTCATCATTTTTCAGATGACGATGTACAAAGGCATGAATGTCGGTCAGATAGTTTAATGCCTCAGTAATACTCTCTTTCGGTGGAGTAATAAACTCCATCAAGGCTTCAGAATAATCGGTCGTAATATGCGGATGTGTCAGAGCTGAACCTAAGGCATGAGGATGCGGTTCCTGCGACAGGAAACCATTGCTTTGCATACGCAAGCTCTCACGCTCGATACCGCGCAGCATTCCTTTGATGAGCGACGAATCTACCCATTCCGGTAATACATCATGGGCAGTCGATTCAGGTTGACTCATTACAATCTCGCTTAATGGGGGTAACTATTAAAATAGAATCATCGGTTTAGCTTAGTATACCGCGATTTCCAGACAGCACATGCTGCCCTGCCTAGTTTTCAAGCAAACCATTGATTTTTAGTTGGGCAAATTTTTAACACAAAGTTTCTCTATAAGACATGTGAAATTTGTGATTTTATTGACAAATAAATGCTAATAAATTGTAAACAATATGAATTATCAAGATATTTTAGACTTTTGGTTTAGTCCTGAGACTCAACCCAACTGGTTTGCCAAAAGTGACCAGTTCGACCAAAGTTTGAAGGAAAAATTTGGCGATATTCTGGAACAGGCGAGTAGAGCTGAACTGTGGTCATGGCGTAAGAATGCTGATGGTCGATTAGCTGAAATCATTGTTCTGGACCAGTTCTCACGCAATATTTTTCGGGATACGCCGCGTGCTTTTGCTCAGGATAGTCTGGCTTTGGCACTGGCTCAGGAAGCCATCAGCCAAGATCTGGATAAACAGCTGAGTCCGGAGCAACGTTCCTTTCTTTATATGCCTTTCATGCATAGCGAATCTCAATTAATACATGAATTTGCGCTAAAATTATTTCAGCGCCTCGGCAATCCAGAAAACCTCGAATATGAAATCAAGCATAAAATCATTATTGACCGTTTCGGACGCTACCCACATCGCAACCAGATTCTGGGCCGTGAATCCACCGAGGAAGAATTGAGTTTCCTGACCCAGCCAGATAGCAGCTTCTAGAGGTCTGTAACTCGCTGGATCATCCTATCAGGAGAACGAAGATGAAAAAAACCGTCATTGCCCTGAGCCTTGCGACGACTGCCCTGCTTTCTGGCTGTGCAACGACACCGTCCAAGCCGCTTACCTTTGACCAGCTCGGCCAGTACAGCACTACTCCACTGAATGCCAACACTTATCGCATCAGTTTTCAGGCGCGACCTAATATGAGTTTCGGTACAGCCGAAGAAATTACCCTGCTGAAAGCCGCGCAGACCACAGTTCAGAACGGTTTCCAGTTTTTCCGGGTACTGAACGATCCAAGCAACCGTACCCAGCAACCACCGCGTCAGGCGATTGTCTATCCGGCGCCTAGCGTCTATCCATACGGCTATTATCGTCCTTATGGTTATTCCCGTCGCTATCCGGGATTCTGGCCCGATCCATTCTATGACCAGCCCTATACTGTCACTTTAGATCCTGCTCAAGTGGCTTATACCATTGAGTGCTTTAAAGCCGGTCAGGAGCCGAAAGATGCCTTTGATGCCCGCTTGATTTTACAATCACTTGGCGCTAAATATGGAGTAAGTCCATCCGGCCAAGTACTCCAACCGCAGCCGGCCACGCCCTAATAACAGGATGATTTATGCAGAAAGAGCAGCCGTCACCGAGCTTACAACGCAGTAAACGTTTTGCGACTATTGCACTGGTCGTCGCAGTACTGGCTTGGCTGGCGCTGATGATTACTGCCAAACTGCTGCCTGAATATGTCTGGCTGATTCATATTCTGATGCTCTCTGCCGAAGCAGGTGTAGTCGGTGGTCTGGCGGACTGGTATGCAATTACCGTGCTGTTCCGCAATCCTTTTGGCCGGCTACCGATTCCAAAATTTTTACGTGACCATACTGAAATTATTCCACGCAATAAAGCCCGGATTGCCGAATCTATGGGGCGCTTTGTGCAGGAAAATTTCCTTTCCCCGCAAATTGTGCAGCGCAGTCTGGCCAGTACCGATTTAAGTCTGGCTGCTGGCCGCTGGCTGGCCAATCCGCAGAATAATGCTCAAGTCACACAAGTGATTCAGCAGACCGTACCCAAAGTATTTGAATTTGTCGGGCAGGAACAGATCGCCGGATTTATTCAGAGCAATAGTGTGCAATGGGTCAAAAACACCCAGATCAATACCCTGGCCAGCGAAATGCTGCGCGCTGTTTTGGAAAATGATTTCCATCAGGATGTGCTGCAACGCGGCCTAGATGTGGTACATGCCTGGATGACTTCACATCCAGAACAAACCCGTGAGCTGACCCGCACTTTATTCAAGGAAATGGGCGTCTGGCGTCTGGCCAAAGGCGCCAGCTGGATCGGTATTGATGTGCAGCAACGCAGTATCGATTCGGTGATTCAGCGGGTGGAAGCCATGCTGGCAGATCCCGACCATCCGTGGCGGCTTAAAATTGAAGAAACAGCTCAAGAATTGATGCAGCAATTGGCAGATTCTGAAAGTATGGCCAGCCAGCGACTGAATGAAACTAAAGATGCCCTGCTTGACAGTCCGCAAGTGCTAAATTTTATCAGTGGTGCAGTGGTCATTTTATGCGATGCCATCAAAGCAGATTTGCAAAAGTCGGATTCGGGGATTGCGGAGAATCTGCGAGTCGCCATTCAGCAAGTCGGTGAAAATATTATTTCAAATACTTCAGTGCGTGAGTTGCTGAATAACCGTCTCAGTGGTATCGCTGTCGATTTGAGTGACCAGTACAGTGAGAAAGTGATCCGTTTTATCAGTGAACGTATTCATGAATGGGATTCGACTGAGATGATCGACAAGATTGAAAACGAAGTCGGTGGTGACCTGCATATGATCCGGGTCAATGGTGTCGTGGTCGGGGCCTGTATTGGTCTGATCCTTGGAATCATCCGCGCTGCAGTCGAGCATCTGATTTAGTTGGTTTTTTCAGCTATAGAACTTATCTGTTAGCGAATACTTTTTACCTTCTAAAACTTCTTTCTTAATTCTCATTGATAGAAAACAATTATTTGGGTGGCTGATTTCCTGACATATCGACCAGCAATCCGGCAAATTTGCGTACAAAAGGCAAAAGCGTTACCACAATTGGAAAAGCAATTGCCCAGGAAATCATCCAGTTATGAAACCAGAGTGCCATAAAGCCCTCAATCCAGCCCAGATTGCGCAGCATGTTAATCATGGAAATAATTCCACTCATCAGGCAGGACAGGATAAAAGGCACAATGACCAAGGCCCATTTGGCTGGAAGTTTGGGAATATTGCCGATAATAGTCGGGCGCTGTTTTGAATCCATGCTGACTCTTTTTATAGTTTCAATCAGGCTAATATAGGCCATTTTGATTCATTTTTTTATAGCAAAATTTGCAACTTATTTATTCCCCTCTTTCTCATGTGATCCTTCATTGATGACCGACCGATGGATAGAAACTATAGACTACTAATCGTATATTTTTTATTCCCCATAAATGGTTTTACCTAAAGAGTCGGAAATTTGCTATATTTGCTGTTTTTCTGCGATATCTATTTTCGACTGATTATGAATACGGCAATCCAAGCAGCTCTCGATCATGCAGTGCAAACTTTACAGGCACAAAACGTACTCCCATCTGACTGGAACAATACAAGTAATTTGACGCGTACCAAAGACCGCAGCCACGGTGACTTTGCATCAAATATTGCCATGATCGCGTCTAAAGCTGCGGGGATGAAACCGCGTGATTTAGCAGAAAAAATCCTTGCTGCCCTGCCTGAAGTGGCGGATATCAGCAAGGCAGAAATTGCAGGCCCAGGCTTTATTAACTTCTTTTTAAATGCAGACCAGCGTTTTGCTGTGCTGGATCAGATTCAGGCTCAACAGGCAACGTATGGTCGTACCCAGGCCAATGCGGAAAAACGCGTTCAGGTTGAATTTGTGTCTGCGAACCCGACTTCTAGCCTGCACGTAGGTCATGGTCGTGGCGCTGCTTATGGTATGACTGTTGCAAATCTGCTTGAAGCGACAGGTGCCAAAGTTGACCGTGAATATTATGTCAACGACGCTGGCCGTCAGATGGATATTCTGGCGACTTCAACTTATCTGCGTTATTTAGAATTGACGGGTCAGGAACTGGTGTTCCCGAAAAATGCCTATCAAGGTGACTACGTCAAAGAAATCGCACAAAGCATTATTGATAAAGACGGCGATATCTATGTTCGCCCTGTTGCAGACGTTTATAAAGACGTCCCTGAGGACGTACAGTACGCTGCCGAACCGGATGCTGAAGGCAATAAAGTGATTGTTTCAGGCGATAAAGAAAAGCACATTGATGGCCTGATCTTCAACTCACAAACTTTATTAAATGAAGGTTACCGTGTATTCCATCAAGCTGCGTTAAAAGCCATCCTTGATGATATTAAAGATGACCTCGGTGAATTCGGAGTGACTTTCAATCAATGGTTTAGCGAAGCAACTTTGACTGAAAAAATTGGTGAAGCGCTACAAACTCTAGATCAGCGAGGCTTCCTGTATGAAAAAGATGGCAACATCTGGTTCAAGTCAACTGAATTTGGTGATGAAAAAGACCGCGTAGTGAAACGCCGTAATGGTCAAACCACTTATTTCGCGTCTGATATTGCGTATCACCTAAACAAATTACAACGTGGCTATACCGATATTATAGATATCTGGGGTTCAGATCACCACGGTTATATCGCACGTGTAAAAGCAGCGATTGATGCTCTGGGCTATGACTCGAAAAAACTGACTGTACTTCTGGTTCAGTTTGTCAGCCTGTGGCGTGGTGGAGAGATGGTACAGATGTCCTCTCGTTCAGGCCAGTTCGTGACTTTACGTGACCTGCGTAAAGAAGTCGGTAATGATGCAGCGCGTTTCTACTATGTCATGCGTAAATCTGAACAGCACATTGACTTCGACCTTGACCTTGCCGTATCTCAAAGCAAGGACAATGCCGTGTATTACATCCAGTATGCGCATGCGCGGATCTGCCGTATGTTAGAAAAGGCAGCCTCTACAGGTGTGAACTTTGATGCAGCCACTGCACGTGGTCTGGCAGCCAAACTTGAGCTGGAAGCGGAGACTGAAATTCTGGCAAAGCTGGCAGCTTATCCAGAGATTGTCGTTCGTGCTGCAAACAGCTATGAACCGCATCAGATTGGTAACTACCTGAAAGAGCTGGCTGCGCTGTTCCATGGCTGGTACAACGACAACAAGGTTCTGGGCGATGATGCAGAATTAACTCAGGCACGTTTACTGTTATCTGTAAATGTTCGCCAAGTGCTGCGTAACGGTCTGGAACTGCTTGGTGTATCTGCGCCTGAGAGCATGTAAGCAAAACACTGTTTTGCATGCTCGCAAGGCGAGAGCTAAGCTCGAAGCGAAAATGTAAAGCACTGCTTTTACATTGACGCAAGACGGAGAGCTAAGCTCGAAGTAAGCATGCTATTCATTGCCGTTTATCTGCTGAATAAACATTTTGTAACTTTAGCTATGTGTTTGAAGATGCAGATAAATTAAAATTCTGTGTGATTTGTGATCTAGATAATGACTTTTCTATCACGATCACATAGGATGAAGTCATAGTAGGGGCATAACTGCTGTTATGCCTTTTCTATTTGCCCCGATAAATAAGAGGAAATCCCAAGTGTTTGGAAAAACGCAGCGCGGTGTATCTGAAAGACCGAATAAGCCCAAAAAGCCACTTATTCCTACCTGGCTCGGCACACTCGTGATCATTTTAATCGTGTTAAGTTTTTTAATGGCACTCATGCTGTGGAAGCCATGGGAACCTGTTAAACCTAAAAACCAGGCTACGGCTGAGCATTCTCAAGAAGAAGATACCAATAAAGACTACCGTTTTTATGATCTGTTGCCACAGCAGCAAGTGACACCGATTCCTGAAGAGGCGGTTCCTGAAGCAAAAAATCAGGAAGCAGTGGTGATTGTAGAGGCACCACGACCTGAAGTTGATGAATCAGAAACAGCAACTGAGCCAGGTCTGGATGCAACCGAAGCCCCAACTCCTGCTTCTGCAAGCTATATTTTACAAGTTCGTAGTTTTGATGACCCGGATCAGGCAGATGCCCGCCGTGCAGAAATCATTCTCAACGGTTTATCTGCAGATGTAGTCCGCAGTGTGGAAAATGGCAAGGTTTGGTATCGTGTCGTGTCTGGACCTTATGATTCAGCAGAATCTGCGATTATTGCACAGCAAACCTTACAGCACAGTGGTATCGATTCCATTGTGGTCAAACGATAAGGTTTAAATATAGAAAAGCGCCAAATGGCGCTTTTTTGTTCCTTCTCCTAAAAGAAGAGAAAATCTCCCCCTTTATTAAAGGGGGAATAAGGGGGATTTACTTATTCTAAGTTAGCAAATATTTAATCCCTCCAACCTCCCTTTAAAAAGGGAGGCTTTGGGCACTTAGATAGTGTGACCTAGAGCCTCGCCCATCAGCACGGTTGAATTGGCTTTAAATTTCTCATCCCATTGCATCTTGTTTTCCTCAAACAGGATAACGGCGGTTGAACCTAGGTAAAAACGACCCAGTTCAGCGCCTTTTTCAAGGAATAAATTGTGCTGGTTTAGCTCGATACGACCAGATGGTTTTACCTTGCCAGTCGCCACAGTTTCAATGCCAGCGACAATCATCGCACCAACTAGAACCACGGCCATACGACCAAGTTCGGTATCAAACAGACATACCATACGTTCATTACGGGCAAACAGGCCCGGAATATTTGCAGCCGTGGTCTGGTTGACCGAGAACAGTTCACCCGGTACATATAAAGTTTCGGTCAGAGTCCCGGCGAATGGCATGTGAACACGGTGATAGTCACGTGGTGACAGATACACGGTCGCAAACTCCCCGTTCTTGAATGGTTCTGCCAGTTGCGGATCAGCAATCAGGTTTTCAACAGTAAACTTTTGACCTTTGGCTTGGAACACATCGCCATTTTCAATTTTACCCAGTTGGGAAATCGCGCCATCTGCCGGAGATACGATCGCAGTTGAATCAGCATCGACCGCACGCACTCCAGTTCTTAATCCACGGGTAAAGAAATCATTAAATGATTTGAATTTCAGGGCATTGGTTTGCTCAGCAATCGACATATCAATCCCGTATTTGGTCTTGAATGCTGCGATCACGGCTGTTTTTACAATCGGATTTTCGCTGGCTGCAATTTTTCCCACCACACGGGACAGGCGATGCTGTGGCACCACTTTTTGGGCCTGGATAAACAGTTGTTGTTTTAGACGCGATGTGATGCTCAAGATGGCACCTCTCCTGTAGCGATTGGACTATCGAGGCGGTTGCCCCATTCACTCCACGCACCATCATAGGCTCGAATATTCCAGCCGAATAAGCGACCCAGAATATAAGCCAGACCTGAACGGTGATGGGACTGACAATACACCACAACCGGCTGATCCAGATCAAATCCCAGTTGTTCCAGACGCTGCTGAGTACGTGGTAAAGGATGTAATTTTAAATGATTTTGCCGGTTAAGGGCAGTACTCCACTCAAAATGACGTGCGCCCGGGATGTGACCACCGCGTCGCGCGGCCAGACGCAGGCCAGTATATTCATCTTCCGTACGACAATCCCATATCTGAATCTTTCTATTTTCAATGAGTTGTTTTAATTCATCATAATCAATCTGAAACTCAGCCTTTCTTTTAAGATTGACTGGAATCAGATGATCAACGGGTGTAAACGTTTCCTGATCTGATGAAGTCGGTAGTCCCGCACCCAGCCAGGCATGGATGCCGCCATTGAGTAAACTGGTATTTTCAAAGCCCATGCAATGCAGGTTCCAGAGCAGACGCCCTGCCCACGCACCGCCTTCATCATCATAAGCTACGACATGATGTTCAGGAGAAATATTCAGGTAACGAATTAAAGCTTCCAACCCTTCTGCATCCGGTAACAGGCCCATGGCTGTTTCTTCCTGACGAACCAGCAGCTTGGGTTGCAGATGTAAGGCATGTGAAATATGCAATTGTTCATAAACCGACGCCCGGCTTAAATCAACAATCCGAAGTTTTTCGTGTCCCAAATGCGGAACCAAATCTTCTGCTTCAATCAGCAGACCAAAGTCAAAGGCGGAAGCTGTCATCTTAGTAGTTGTCATTGCGGTCAAATCCTTTTGATCTTAGCACAGCTCATTTTTTCAATTATGTTGTTTTTATCTAGATCCTTAGCATAATTTTAGCTAAAGCTGATTTAAGAAAGACCATCATCCAAGAAAAAACCGCCTCATGATTGAAGCGGTTTTTTGAATAAAGCAGAGATTTTTAGGCAGGTTCTGAGATATTGAACACCTGACGCAAATACGCCAGGAAGGTATCATTATCCGTCATGGTTTTTCCTGGACTATCGGAGATTTTCGCCACGGATTGACGGTTACATTCCACCAGTTTCAATACGATATTTAGCGGCGTCTGCCCCATATCATTGGTCAGATTGGTGCCGATCCCGAAACTGACCTGAAAACGGTCTTTAAAGTATTGATGCAATTTCCAGGCTTTTTCCAGATTCAGACCATCACTAAAAGTCAGCATTTTGGTTTTACTGTCAATTTTCAGCTTTTTATAATGTGCATAAGCTTTGTCACCCCATTCATAGGGATCGCCACTGTCATGACGCAAGCCATCAAACAGTTTGGCAAAGTACAGGTCAAAGTCACGCAGGAAAGCATCCATCCCGACCACATCGGTCAAGGCAATTCCGAGGTCACCACGGTATTCTTGAACCCAGGTTTCCAGGGCTGCTTTCTGGAAATTACGCAAACGCACATCCAAGGCCTGAAAGGCTTGCAGAAATTCATGCGCCATCGTCCCGATCGGAGTAATGCCCAATTCTTTGGCTAAGTATACATTACTGGTCCCACGGAACACGTGCGGTGCAGCTTTATTGAATTCTTCGACGACATGCTTTTGCCAGTCAAAACTATAACGACGGCGGGTACCAAAGTCTGACACCAGGAATGGTGGATCATTCGGATTCTGCGCGGCATCATACTGTTTTAAAAGTTCGATTTTGGCCTTAAGACGGCGCTCACCCTCAGCCCGCACTTCAGGTGTACGGATGCGGCTGAAATACAGTTCATTCACAATGGCCAGTACAAAGATTTCAAACATCATTGCCTGAACCATGGGGCCTTCAATAGTAATATCCAGGCGGCCTTCACTATCGATGGTGGCCTTAATAAAACGCCGTTTGAGCTGGAATAGTTCCAGATAATCCACAAAATCGCTTTTGATAAAACGCAGGCTGCGTAAATATTGTAATTCGTCTTCTTTAAATTTGAGCTGACACAGCAAATTCAGTTGGTGATTCAAATCATCCAGAATATCCGTCAGTGGATATTCCGTGTCTTCCAGATTGCGACAACGGAAATGATAGACACTATGCGTTTGCGGAAACTTGTGTAATACCACTTGTAGCATGGTGAATTTATACAAGTCAGTATCTAACAAAGAGTGGATAATTGGAGCCATAACTAAGGGAAATATCGCTGTGCTTATCCCGCATTAAAGCATAAAAGTTTAGGCAATATTGCAGGATTTACGTACAGCTAGCTGAATTATCGACAAAAGTTCAAGAAAATAAACTGCTTCCTGCTCGGTTATTTGACTGCTTTCACCCCGTTTTCCTGTTCCTTGATAATTTTCTGTAACTGCTTTTCCTGACCGATCACCTTGGCAAATTCAGCTGTGGTTTTTTGCCCGGTTTTCTTGGCTTGGGCATCACAGTCAACCTGACGCAGCTGTTTGGCAATGGCAAATTCCATTTTGAACAAGGCACCCATCAAGGCTGTATTGCCACGGTTGTCCCGGGCGCAGCGGTCTGCCCCTTTGGCCAGTAAGGTGGTCACAATATCCTGATGGCCATAATAGGTCGCCATCATCAACGGGGTATAACCATCTTTATTGCGTACATCGACTGGAAAGCCGTGTTTTAAAAATTCATTGATCACTTCGCTATTGCCGATTTTAGCGGCAGCAAAAAACAGATCGATCAATTCCTGTTGTGAGGTCATCTGAACGCTTGCCGCAGTTTTTGCAGGGGAGACATTCTTCACTTCAGCAGCAGTTGCGAATGCGGAGCTAAAAGCAAGAATACTGGCTAAAAATGCATATGGCAGAACTTTCATGATGAACTCCAATAGAAATCGAAAGGAAAATTTAAGTCTCTAAAGACTCAATTGACCTAAGATGAAATAAAAAACAGAGTGCCTGTAAAACTCCCCCTAGGGTGCAGGAAAGGTTTGGAGTATTACAGGACTTTTTGGAGGTGATGCGCTAGGCCCTAGTCACCAGTTCCTCAAGACCCATCGGAATTAGTCTTTTAATTTTGCAGCTTTGGCTTTAACGATGGCGATGTCACCATTGACAGCTTTGGTCATACGCATACCGTAGTCCGCATCTGCCTTATAGAAGTAAGACAACATGATGTGCTTGGTTTCTGAATCTTTGACATTGCCCAGATCAGCCGCCAGGTTCATGATCAGGTCATCTTTCTCTTTGGCAGTATATGAACGGTACAAGTCACCTGCTTGCTTGAAGTTTTGCTCTTTAGTACCGATCTGTTGCACATGACCAGTCAATGGCGTTTCAACTGCACGCGCTTTTTCAGTCGCCGGTTTTGGCTCTTTACGGCTTGGCTCGTAGTTCACATCAGAGTCACGTTCAGACACATTCATGTGACCTTCCTGGTTATTGTTGTTCACATTCACCACAGGACGGTTTACCGGAATTTGCTGATGGTTGGCACCTAGACGGTACATTTGTGTATCTGAATAAGAGAAGATACGGCCTTGAAGCAAACGGTCTTCAGAGGGTTCGATACCTGGGACCAGATTACCTGGTGCAAATGCAGCCTGTTCAGTTTCATTGAAGAAGTTCTTCGGCATACGGTTCAGCGTCAATGTACCGACTTTCACTTCTGGAACCAGTTTGGTTGGCCAGATTTTGGTTGGGTCTAGCGGATCGAAATCAAAGCTGTTCAGATCTTTAGGATCAAGCACCTGAATATACAGATCCCATTTCGGGAAATTACCTGCATAGATGTTGTTATAAAGATCGTTGGTCAAGTGGTTGAAATCTTTACCTTGTTGCACAGCTGCTTCTTTGACGTTCAAGCCCTTCACGCCCTGTTTAGAGCGGAAGTTGAATTTCACGTACTTGTATTCGCCTTTGTCGTTATACAGTTTGTAGGCATGTACACCGAAACCGTCCTGTTCGCGGTAGCTGGTTGGGACACCTTGCTTGCCATAAACATAAGTCAGCATGTTGGTTGCCCAAGGCTGGCTAGACAGGAAGTCAAACACACGGTTGGCATCTTGTACG
This sequence comes from Acinetobacter sp. YH12072, assembly GCF_013419565.1. NCBI lineage: Bacteria > Pseudomonadati > Pseudomonadota > Gammaproteobacteria > Moraxellales > Moraxellaceae > Acinetobacter > Acinetobacter sp. YH12072. The sequence continues at coordinate 81,333 of NZ_VOZV01000007.1, forward strand.
TTGGTGACCGGGCTTGGTTTCATCGCATGGATGAAATCCGGGAATTTGATTGCGTCACGGATAAAGAAGACTGGCGTCTGGTTACCGACCAAATCCCAGTTACCTTCTTGAGTATAGAACTTGATGGCGAAACCGTGCGGGTCACGTAGGGTTTCTGGTGAACCTTTACCATGAATGACAGTAGACATGCGCACAAAAACTGGAGTTTTGGTACCTGCCTTGAATAAAGAAGCAATCGTTAAATCAGACAGATCTTTCGTCGTAACGAATTCACCATAAGCACCCGTGCCACGTGCATGAACCACACGTTCAGGAATGCGCTCACGGCCAAAACGTTGCAGTTTTTGAACCAGTTGTACATCCTGCAGCAAAGTTGGACCTTGTGGACCCGCAGTGATTGAGTTCTGGTTATCACCGACAGGTGCCCCGTTATCTTTGGTTAATGGCGCAGCTTGGGCAGCTGTCACCGTTGCAAGCATTGCAACAAGTAATGAACGCTTAAACATTTCTAAATCTCTCAATTTAATACCTTTCCTGCATGCAGCTAAGATACGTGAGAGTATAAAATAGATAAAACAGATAATTTTTATAATTATGATCGTGTTTTTAGATAGTTTAAAATATTATCAATGCTAATCAATAAATTAAGCTCATTTTTTAGACATTAACTTAATAATAGATGAGTCTGATCTTGCTACAATGGCGGCAATTTTAAATCTAACTGAAATTGATTATGCGTGCATTATTACAACGGGTACTGGAAGCCAAAGTCGTGGTCGATGGTGAAACCACCGGAGAAATTGGCAAAGGTATTCTGGTTTTTCTGGGCCTCGGTAAAGAAGATAATCTGGAAAAAGGCAAAAAACTGATTGATAAGATATTGAAATACCGTTTCTTTGATGATGAGCAGGGCAAGATGGGCTGGAATGTCAGTCAGGCCGGTGGCGGTTTACTGCTAGTGTCCCAATTTACCTTGATGGCGCAAACTCAAAAAGGCTTACGTCCGGATTTTGGTCCCGCCATGCCGCCAAGCGATGCCAAGGTCTTGTATGAACAGCTGGTTGAATATGCGCAGAGCCAGTTCGAAAATGTACAAACCGGTATTTTTGCGGCCGATATGAAAGTGCATCTGGTCAATGATGGGCCGGTAACGTTTAATCTGGAAGTTGAATAAACCGTCATTGTTCCAAAATGAAAAAAGCCCTCTTGATGAGGGCTTTTTTATGATAATCCTTCCCTAGCCCCTCCTTTAATTAAAGCAGGGGGATTAGGAGTTATTTACCAGTTTTCTCTTTAATAAACTGACGTGCCATTTTCACTTTTTCTTTGACCGGTTTTGGCAGTTTAGGCGGAATCATTTTCGCGACCTGGTTAAACCAGACCAGCAGACCAAAATCGCCTTCCATTTTAATTGTGCCACTTTGCATACCGGTCATGAATGCAGTCGGATCACCTTTGAGCAACGTTTTTACACCCTGTTCGCTGTCAGCAAATTGCAGCACAAAATCAGCTTTTTCTGCATCACCTGAAACAGTATCGATATGACCATTATTCACAACGATCTGACGTGCCATTCCTTCATCTGTTCCGATCTGGATACGGAACTGGCGTTCATGTACCAATTCAATAAATTTCGGGCTGGTGCGTGCTAACTGCTTCATACGTAATGCAAGACCTGCGACCAGCAAATCAAGTGGATCGGTACTGAGGTCAACCAGAGGAAGTTTGAGCACAGGAATGGAGGACAGTTTCATGGAATTATGCCTATTCTAATTGTACGAAAATTGACAAATATCCTAGCATAGATCAAAGCCAGGCAGATGCAGGACTTTGTATCATATTTCTAAACGAAAAATGCACCCGCAGGTGCATTATTTCGCTGATATTAGAGAACTTAACGGCTAGATAGCTGCTGCTGGTCATCTTCATACACTGGTGTATGTTCGATATAACGGCGTTTAGCCAAAGCACGCTCTGCACGTCGATCTTCACGCAATAACAGTAAGGTCACTACGACCATCACGGCCGTTAAAGCTGTCAGATAGCTATATGTCATCGGGAGCTCAAACAAGGCTTGAGTACCTACTCGAATCACTTCGATCAGGCCCCAGGCCAGCATTCCCGCAGCCATAAAACTTAACCAGCGACGATAAGGCGAGAAGAAAACAGCAAGCACAGCCGCGGCGACTAAACTAAAGCCTACGAGAGTTGCTAGATTCGCTGTTACCATATAAACCCCTCCATCCAAAAGGATAGTGTGTATGCTTGATATTGCAACCGTCCTACCTATTGAATTTCGTTAAATCAATAAAATGGAATGTGTTGATTTGTATCTCTATGCATGCATTATGCTGAGTTTTTTACATAAAAAAAGTCCTGTTTTCTCCCCTTACGACATACTCTGTCGCGATATTATTTTGTCATTACATTTTTTATTTTCACAGTATTTGTGGATCAATTGCTGCGTCAATGTTGGCGTGTCATTACAAAATCATATGCCCTTTCATCGACTTAAAAAAAATATTTTCCGTTTAAGATGATCGGAGTATTTATAGACAAGCTGCGCCGTCCCTCGATAAAAGTTAAGCTAAAAATATAAAAAAACGCGACCCTAAGGCCGCGTTGGATTTCACCGCAAAGCTATGTGTTACGCGCGGCTCAGATCTTTATCATGTACACCGAGCAGGTAGAGCACACCATCCAGACCCACGCTGGAAATGGCCTGATTGGCATTCTGACGAACCAAAGGCTTGGCACGGAAAGCCACACCTAGGCCCGCAATTGAAAGCATTGGCAGGTCGTTGGCACCATCACCTACAGCAATGGTCTGTTCCAGAGAAATTCCCATGTTGTCGGCAATTTCACGGAGCAATAAAGCCTTGCGTGCGCCATCCACAATATGACCTTTGACTTCGCCTGTCACCACGCCATCCTGCACATCCAGAACGTTGGCATGAACTTCATCAATTCCCAGTTTGGCTTGCAGATATTCTGCAAAATACTGGAATCCACCAGACAGAATTGCGGTACGGTAGCCCAGTGCTTTCAGGGTGGAAATCAGGCGTTCTGCACCTTCAGTCACGGTCAGACGCTCAGCAATTTTTGGCAATACCGATGCATCCATGCCTTTTAATAAAGCAACACGGGCACGGAAACTTTGCTGGAAGTCCAGCTCGCCCTGCATCGCGCGTTCAGTGATTTCAGAGACTTGGATGCCGACACCAGCTTCAATTGCCAGCTCATCAATCACTTCCTGCTCGATCAAGGTCGAGTCCATGTCAAAGCAGACCAGACGACGGTTACGGCGGTAAGCATTATCTTCCTGTACTGCCACATCGACATTCAGGTTATTCGACAGGCTTAAGCAGGCTGCACGCATGGCTGCTGCATCCAGCATCTGGCCTTTCAGACCAAACTGTACACAGGCACGTTTAGGGCCAGTATTGGAACCATCCAGCTCAGGACGGCCAGAAAGACGGGTTACGGTTTCAATATTGAAGCCCTGACTCGACACAATCTGGGTCACGGCTTGCAGATGAGAGGCATTTAATTCCGGGGCCAATGCCGTTACGATATAACGCGTGCGGCCACCCTCTCTTACCCACTGTTCATATTCAGCAGCAGAGATTGGTTTAAAGCGCACTGTTAACCCGATATCATGTGCTAGAATCAGGATTTCCTTCATGGCTAATGCTGTTGCAGTTTGGTCATCAGACGATACAACAATACCTAAGGTCAGTTGATTATGAATGACCGCTTGCCCCACATCTAGAATCTGTAAGGAATGAGCGGACAAAACCTGCATTAATCGTGTAAATTGATTAGGCTGGTCGGGTCCTAAGAATGATATAAGAATGATTTCTCGCATGAATTGACTCGGGTCTGAGCTACAACTATTGTTAGAATCATAATCGAAATTGAACAGAATTGCCTTGGAAGTTTACGTTGAATGCGCCTAGACAAGGGCTATTTGCTAGCCTACTGATTGTAAGTTTTGCTCTGCATACCTTTTTACTGGTATTGGCAACGACTCACCAACTGAATGATAACCGTGCCAACCAGGGACAGCTCATGACGAGCCAACTGGTCACAGACAGCCTGGCGGAGCTTGAACCGGCGAACCGCGTTTCTCTGGCACTTCTGGCCAACCGTTATGCGACTAACCCAAGCGTTGCTTCAATTCGTATCCTGGATGCGAATGGTCAGGTTTTAGCCACTGGTGGACTGACCAAGACCCGTGATGGGGAAGTTTTTGTCCGAGATGCCCTGCAAAACGAGAAAAAAGTCGGTGTGATCGAAATCACCCTGATTGAGCCAAGTATTGGTGAAATTCTGCGGACTCAATGGCTCGCCATTCTGTTCTCTTTCATTATTCATGGTTTGCTTTGGGTCGGTTATCGTGCGGTAGCGCGTCCAAGCCGTACCGAGTATCTGGCACGTATCAATAATGAATCGCGACTGAAATTCGAGATTCAGACTTTAACTCAGGCATTAGAACAGGAAAAGCATAATGCTGCCCTCGCCATTGCCCAGGCACAGCAAGCCCTGAAAAACAAACCGAAAGAAAAAGACAGTAAACCTGTGGTCCTAGATACCGATAGCCTGAGCTTGAACATTCAGTTCTATGATCCAAAACAGTTGCTAGATAGTGTGAATAAGACGGTATCGGTTCCTTACTTCAATCTGTGCCAGATTTTCCTGAACAAAGCTACTGAACTGTGCATCCAGCACTACAAACTGAACAGCACGGATATTTGTACCGTACACAAGTTTGATGAAAAAGGTGCCAGTATCAGTATTGCGGCAGAGAAGCCAGATGCCCTCGCCTGTCTGACCATGATCAGTTCAGTATTCCAGTTGCTTTCAGAAGTCCTGTATAAGCGTTATCGCGAAGAAAAACGTTTTGTCCTGCAGACACGTAGCGCAATTTCTTCAGCCGTTGAAGAAATGCAGCTTAATTCCGTTCAGGCTGCAGAACGTCTGGTTCAGCAACTAGTCGCTAAGGAAAGTGCACTGCATGTTCCTAATGCCCTGTTGAAACAAATCGCGGACCACTTTGAGCTGGTCAGCATGCCAAATCCGACCAATGTTCTGACCCGTCATGCCTTTGTGGTCAATGGGATGGATGCGGAAAGTGCTGAACTAGCGCAAAGCTTCAGAACCGAGATTCTCAAATCGAAACAGTCTAAAGCGTCCTAAGTCACAGAAAGCAAAAAGCCCGATTGAATATCGGGCTTTTTATATGAGAGAAATAAAATCTTCAGCAGTCAGGATGTTATCTATCTGCGGAAGTATCTTGTGCTGATGCAGATTCAATTGTCTTACTTTTGGCGGCCCAGTACGTCGCCAAGGCGGGTCCAGAAATGTTATGCCATAGGCTGAAAATAGCACTTGGAACCGCAGTGATGGGAGACGCGGCAAAATGGGTCGCAGCCAACGCTACCCCTAAACCAGAATTCTGCATTCCCACTTCAATCGAAACCGCGCGACAATCGATTTCTGCCAGTTTCAATATTCGGCTTGCCCAATAACCCAATAAGTAGCCCATTCCATTGTGTAAAGCCACAAGACCCAAAATCATTAACCCGGATTCCAGAATCTGGGTTTTACTGCCAGCAATAATGGCCGCCACAATTGCGACAATGGCAATCACCGAAATTACTGGCATTACTTGGATATAGCCTTCTACCTTGGTTTTTAGAAGGGCACGGACAATCAAACCTAAAATGATTGGAAACAGCACCACTTGTAGAATCGAAATCAGCATAGATAAGGCATTAATTTCAATCCATTGGCTGGCCAGCAGATAAAAAATTGCCGGAGTCAAAAGCGGTGCCAATAAAGTTGATACCGAAGTACACGCCACAGACAAGGCCGTATTGCCTTTGGCCATATAGGTAATCACATTAGATGCCGTGCCACCTGGACAGCAGCCCACCAGAATCACACCAATCGCAATTTCAGCCGGAAGCTGGAATAGCTGACAGAGCAAAAAGGCTAACCCTGGCATCACCATAAACTGAGCCACGACCCCAATCGCAACGGCCTTGGGACTTTGCAAGATACTTTTAAAATCACCTGGCGTCATGGTCATGCCCATGCCGAACATGATCAGACCCAGCATCCAGGGAATATAGGCGCGTAACCAGACAAAAAGATCCGGCAGCATCAAGGCAATGGCTGAAAACAGAATGACCCATAGAGCAAAGGTCTTTTGGACAAACTGGCTAAATTGAAGAAGTGCTGACATGGGAAAATCCAAGTGTCATGAAAAAGAAATCAAGGCATCTGTGGATGCCTCAAAGTAAACAAACCATTGCATAATGGCAAATGGCCCTAATCGCCTTAAGTCAGCGCTTAGGCAGCATTAATAATATCTTTCAGATAAATCCGTTTTACACCCTGTGCCAGCATGTCCTGCCAGGCATGTTGTAGCGAACCGTTCAGGTCTATACCTTTGGTGGCATCCGCAATGACATAGGCCTTAAAGCCGAGTTTGCAGGCATCCATCGCAGTCCAGGCCACACAAAAATCAGTCGCGATACCCACGATGAATACGGTATCAATACCGCGCTCACGTAAATAGCCGGCCAGACCAGTACTGGTTTTCTGATCAGCTTCCATAAAGGCGGAGTAACTGTCGATATTTTGATGAAAGCCTTTACGGATAATCAGTTGGGCTTGCGGAAGGTTCAGCTCCGGATGGAATTCGGCATCCTCAGTCCCTTGTACACAATGACTCGGCCAGAGGACTTGAGAACCATAATCCAGCTGAATGGTGTCATAGGCTGCTTGGGCAGGATGATTGTCTGCAAAGGAGATATGCTCTGCCGGATGCCAATCCTGAGTCAGTACAATATTCTGAAAGTATTGCCCCAACCGGTTGATATTCGGAATAATCTGATCGGCATTGGTCACAGCCAGATTTCCACCTGGGGTAAATCCTTTTTGTACATCCACCACAATCAGCGCCGCATTTTGCATCATTTTCATCCCTTGAAATCTGAGTTTGCATCCAAGCATAGCTTAAAACTAAAGAAAATTTTTAGCCCTTTAGGTAAAAATAGAATGACTCTGCATTCTGATAAAACGCATGATGAGTTAACTGTAAAAGCTATTGCTCTCCAAAACATAGAAAGAATTTGTCTTAAGCTGAACTGATACTGGAAAATAAAAAGCCTGCATCAGTGCAGGCTTTTCGGATATTCATCTTTTTATTTTTAAACCTTGGTACGGCTGACCAGGAGTAGCATACATACCGCAGAGATTACGATACATGGAATCGCTGCCGAGATCACCCCTGCTGCACCGAAGCCTGCTGTCAGTAGCTGACCCGCAATTGCAGGGCCAAGCATGGCGCCGATACGGCCAACTGCGGAAGCAACACCTACCCCTGTACCACGTACTTCAGTTGGGTAAACGATACTACCGAAGGCATAGAGTACACCCTGACAGCCAATCACAAAGGCACCTGCCAGTGCTGCGGCCATGTACATTTGCTCAAGTGAGCTTGCACCGTTCAACGCTAATAGACCCGCCAGGATACCGCCATACATCAACAGGATCACATACGCTTTTTTCAGGCGATCCGTCAGCATACCCAAAATCACAGTACCAATCGTTGCAGTCACCATAAAGTAGAACTGTGCAGTTGAACCATCTTTACGGGTGAAGCCCAGTTCCATGAACAATGATGGCAACCAGCTCAACATAATGTACACCACCATCAGGGTGAAGAAGTAGCTGACCCAGATGCAAAGCGTACGAAGCAAGTTGTCAGAGTTAAACAGATCCTTGAATGAACCCTGAGGAGATGCTGCACGTTCTGCGGCTGTCTTGTTTTGTGTCTTTAAGTATTCTTTAGATTCAGGCAGACACAACATCATCAGTGGAATCACAATGATGGGTAATAAACCACCTAAGTAAAAAACATTTTTCCAGTTTGCACCGAATTCAGTTGCTGCGATTAAAGACAAGATTGCTGCACCGACTGGCATACCACAGTACATCAGGCCCACGGCACGTCCACGGTTTTGTGGAGCCACGGCTTCAGAAGCCAGCGTGATTAAGATTGGCATTGCACCGCCAAGACCCGCACCCGCCAGAAAACGAACTGCCAGCAAACTGTGGAAACTGTTCACCCACACGGTACATAAGGTAAATAGTGCAAAAATTGCGGTTGACCAGATTAAAACTTTCTTACGACCAATACGGTCCGCGAATCGACCACCGACCAGTGCACCAGGCAATAAGCCCAGAATCCCTGCACTAAAAAACACACCCAATTGTGAGCTATCAAGACCAAAGTGCTCACGAATACCAGCAGCGGCAATCCCGGCAGCCTGAATATCCAGGCCTTCAATCACAGCGATCAGAAAGCAGATCCCTACCGTGATGATCGCGTGCTTATTGTCTGATTTTTCCATTGGAATATCCTTGTTCAATCAGCGTTCAAAAGAGAGGCCATCATCTATGAGCCGCTAAAGAGAATTAACTACCAATAAGTTGAACAATTTGCTCGGATATACTGAAAAATCCAGAAAATTGATGACCTTAAGATGCTGTTCGATAAAGTCAAAAAAGCAATTAATGAGAAGTATTAAAATCCCAGTATTTTTGGATTTAGACTTATACATCAAACTCGGAAATTCAACAGTGAGAAAAATTCGGGGCCGATCACTAATACGAAAAAAAGATTAGTTCAGGCATTTTTGCTTTTTATTCATCATAAATGAGGTTTATTATTCGATATATTTTAGCTCTTAATTCATCGAATATAAATATTAATACTCCCCTAAAACGCCATAAAAGCATGTTTTCTAAATCTATTTAATTCACTTAAGTGACTTATTCTTTGTAATTTTTCCTAAAAAAATGAATTTATTACTCTCCATACTGCTGGAGGATAAAGGATGATTTGGACAGCAAAAAATTATAACGATTAAAACTTGATTGTTGCCTGGGGGCTTTGTATAAAGAATTCAGTGGCTTTTACTAAAGCATATTGTTCTTATGCGTTTGATCAGTCATAATTTGCATAAGCAATATTCAATTCAGTGCAAATCTATTGAATTTGCTACAAATCAAAATACAAACCCATCCCAAATATGTTTTCTCATTCTCTTCGGATGGACAAATAGGATAGTTTTTTAAAATGACTCAGCAAGCACAGACCATTCAGGGTTCCATTGTCGCAATCGTCACCCCCATGTTTGAAGATGGCAGCGTAGATTGGAAGGGTCTCGAGAAGCTGGTTGAGTGGCATATTACAGAAGGCACCAACAGCATTGTCGCGGTTGGTACCACTGGTGAAGCATCAACGCTCAGCATGAGCGAGCACACCCAAGTGATCAAAGAAATCATTCGTGTTGCTAACAAACGTATTCCTATCATTGCCGGTACAGGCGCAAACTCGACTCGTGAAGCAATCGAGCTGACTCAGGAAGCCAAAGAACTTGGCGCTGATGCTGCCCTGCTGGTTACTCCTTACTACAACAAACCGACTCAGGAAGGCCTATATCAGCATTATAAAGCCATTGCTGAAGCGGTTGACCTACCTCAAATTCTTTATAACGTTCCAGGTCGTACTGGCGTGGATATGGCCAACGAAACCGTGATCCGTCTGGCAGATATTCCACAAATCGTAGGCATTAAAGATGCAACAGGTGATGTAGCCCGTGGTGCTGCCCTGATTGAAGGTCTGGCAGGCAAAAACATGACTGTTTACTCAGGTGATGATGCAACTGCCTATGAGTTAATGGGTCATGGTGCCAAAGGCAATATCTCTGTGACTGCCAACGTTGCACCAAAGGTCATGAGTGAAGTATGTGCTGCTGCCATTGCAGGCGATGCGGTACGTGCTGAAGAGCTGAATGCTCAGGTTGCAAATTTACACAATATTCTATTTTGCGAATCAAACCCAATTCCTGTGAAATGGGCTCTCCATGATATGGGCTTAATTGGTACAGGTATTCGCCTTCCATTAACACCACTTGCAGAACAATATCGCGCTCCGCTTCATGAGGCACTTGTAGAAGCGAGCGTCATTAAATAAAGAGCAACGATTATGCAATTACGTTTAGGACTTACCCTGGCACTTTCAGTATTCAGTTTAGCAGGTTGTAGTTCAATGGCCTTTAAAAACGGTACCTTGGACTATAAAGAAACAACCACGCTGCAACCATTACAATATCCTGAAGGGTCAATGGTTCGTCCTGCAACGCCTTTGTACCCTGCTCCGACAGTGGATCCGCTTGCCCTGGAAAATGCACCAAAGCTTGAAAATCAGCGTGGTAACCGCTTTGCGATGCCACGCCCTACTGCACAGCCAGTAAATTCAACTCAAGCAGATGAAACTCAAGAAAATTTTTCAGGAAAGCCGCAATTAGTCACTGACGGAAATCAAAATCCACTGCTCAAAATTGATGGAAATGCTGCTACAATATGGCAATACACTCTTGCCACGCTTAGCAGCCTTAACCATTCTATCGTTGGTCAAAATAAAGATCGTTATGAAGTAACGATTCAGGTTGATCAGCAAACCTATGTTTTAAGACTCTCTCCCGCAGGTTCGAGTAACACCCTGGCTGTGTTTAATCCCGATAACAGTTTTGCCGACCGCGAAAAAGCAGCAGAACTGTTAAACCAGATTTACCAAAATTGGCCAGCCTAGACATTTTCTAGGCATTTTTTTTTGTAGAAGGTTCCCTCATGTTAAAACAAACCTTGCTCTATACTGGTAAAGCGAAATCTGTCTATACCACGGACAGTGAAGACCACCTGATTTTAGTTTTTCGTGACGATGCGTCCGCATTCAATGGCGAAAAAATCGAACAACTGGATCGTAAAGGTAAGGTGAATAACCGTTTTAACGCCTTCATCATGGAAAAGCTGGCTGCTGCTGGTATTGAAACTCATTTTGAGAAACTGCTGACACCGACTGAGGTGCTGGTGAAAAAACTTAAAATGATTCCAGTAGAATGTGTGGTACGTAACTATGCTGCGGGTTCTTTATGCCGTCGTCTGGGTGTAGAAGAAGGTAAAGAATTAACTCCTCCTACATTCGAATTGTTCTTCAAGGATGACGCGCTAGGCGATCCAATGGTGAACGAATCTCAAGCGATTGCTTTAGGTTGGGCGACTGCTGAACAACTGGCAAAAATGAAAGAACTGACTTACCAAGTGAACGATGTGCTTAAAGCATTATTCGAAGCGGGTAATATGCTTCTAGTTGACTTTAAACTTGAATTTGGTGTGTTCCACGACCGTATCGTACTGGGTGACGAATTCTCTCCAGACGGTTGCCGTCTATGGGATAAAGACACCAAGAAAAAACTGGATAAAGACCGTTTCCGTCAAGGCCTAGGCGGCGTGGTTGAAGCGTACGAAGAAGTTGCAGCACGTTTAGGTATCAATCTTGAAGATATCTAAGCACTAATAGTGCTTCAAAGAACCGGGTTAATAGCCCGGTTTTTTATTGTCTAATCTTATGATCGAAAAAATGAATTTTATTAATAAAAATGATCGTTTTTACATTATTCAATGCATGCCTTAATATTACTGCATCCCAGCAACATCCCCAGCAGATGCAATCCATCTGATGTTGCTGACCAGATTTATACCCTTACCCTCTAGGATGTATCTCCCCCAAGACATCCTATTTCAGCCCAATTCTCCTTGAATTGGGCTTTTTTTGCTTATTGCTGCTGTTGTTCCTGCTGCCAGCGACGTTGTTGCAGACGTTCGCCTTCTACTTCACGCTTATTACGTGCGGATTCGTACAGCTTGGTGCCTTTCAGCTCAGGCGGCAGGTAATCTTGCAGGACAAAATGTTCCGGATAGTTGTGCGGATACAGATAATTTACCCCATAGCCCTGCTCTTTCATCATTTTGGTCGGTGCATTACGTAGATGTAAAGGCACTGGCAAATTGGCCGTTTTTTCAGCCAGATCCATCGCCTTGTTAATCGCCAGATAGGTACTATTACTTTTGGCACTAGTCGCCAGGTAAACCGCACATTGTCCCAGAATAATCCGGCATTCCGGCATGCCAATCGCTTGAACTGAGCGGAAGCATTCGCCCGCCAGCAACAAGGCATTCGGATTGGAATTGCCAATATCTTCTGATGCCGCAATCAGCATACGGCGGGCAATAAAGACCGGATCTTCACCACCTTTGAGCATACGCGCCATCCAGTACAGGGCAGCATCCGGATCACTGCCACGAATCGACTTGATGAAGGCCGAAACCAGATCATAGTGCTGTTCGCCAGATTTGTCATAACGGGCAATATTCTGCTGTGCGACTTTGACCACAATCGCATTGGTAATGATATTTTCCTGGTCAGCCTCAAAGGTACTGGCAATCAGATCCAGCAAATTGAGGGCCTTACGCGCATCCCCAGCGGCAAACTGCAATAAGGCGTCAAATTCTTCAATCTGGATATAGCGTTCCTGCAGAAATTTGTCAGTCTGAATCGCCTGAGTCAGTAAAGTCTGAATCGCTTCATCACTCAGCGCATTTAAGGTATAGACCTGACAACGTGACAGCAAGGCACTATTGACTTCAAAAGATGGATTTTCCGTCGTCGCACCAATCAAGGTAATTTTGCCTTTTTCGACGGCATTCAGCAGTGCATCCTGCTGGGATTTATTAAAACGGTGAATCTCGTCAATAAACACCACGGGCGTCAGCAGATCACCACTTTCTGCAATAACTTCACGCAACTCCTTCACACCAGTATTAAGTGCAGACAGGCTGATAAATGGCCGGTCCACCGCTTGGGCAAGTAGCAAGGCAATTGTGGTTTTACCTACTCCAGGTGGCCCCCAGAAGATAATCGATGGTAAATGCCCTTGGTCAATCATTTGACGTAGAGGTGCATTCTCTCCAAGCAAGTGATCCTGCCCGATAATTTCTGTAAGGTCGCGAGGCCGCAAGCGTTCTGGAAGCGGGATATGACTGTCTGACATCTTATTATTGGCTCAAATTAAATTCTGCTTTCATTCTAACACCGGTAGTTTTGATTCCAATATTTCAAACATTTATGAGAAAAATTTAATTTATGTAAGAAAGCTCTATTTTTTTTACAATGAATGGATTAATCTTATGAAAAGTAGATAAATAGAACATGATTAATTACAGGTGAATAACCTTGTAAATTTCACATTGTCTCATATTAATTAGAATGGACTTGAGCAACTGATTGGATGCTCTTTGGGTGGTATCGGTGGGGATGCATGAAGCATAATAAATCTAGACGAACAACTGCAGAATGCGCTGAGTCGCTTATTTCAACCTCGATACAATCTTCTAATGAGCAACAGGCAAAATTCAGATTATTACAGGACCTAATCAATGATGTGCCACATCCACTCTGGGTGCTGGGCAAAGATAATATTGAATATTTTAATCAGGCACTTTCGGATTATTTAGGCACCAATTTAAGTAAATATGGTCCTAAAGAATGGCAAAGCCTGATTCATCCAGATGATCAACCAGCGTTTTCTAAGCAATGGCATGCTGCCCTGAATCAGCAACAAGGCTTTAATACCCAGTGCCGGATTAAATCGGCTGATTCCAGCTACCGTATGTGTGCCTTGGCTATTAAGTTTCAGCATACCGCTGAACATCTGCTGCAATGGTCGGTATCACTGACGGACATCCATGAATATTTTGAGATTCAGCAACAACTGTCTCAGGTCATTTCTACCCAGAAAAACATGCTGGATGCCAGTGTCGACTGTATTAAAGTGATGTCTCCACAAGGCGAGATCCGTCATATCAATCAGTCAGCCTGTCATAAGTTAGGGATTGATCCTGAACAGCAGCCTGCCCCGCATTCATGGTTAAGCCTGTTACCAGCCGAGGTTAAAAAGACCGGACAGCGCGCTTTAAAACAGGCTGCTCAAGGCTTAAATAGCCGTTTTGTAGAAAAAGCTCAGACGGATAATGAGAACCCAGAATATTGGGATCATTTGCTGACTCCGGTATTGGACGAAAATAATATTCCCCAAAATATTCTGTGTGTTTCACGTAATATCAGTCAGCAAAAAATAGCCGAAAGCCGTTTAAAAGCCGTAATTCAGCGTGATGAGCTGACCGGACTGTATAACCGCAATGCCTTTTATAAGACCTTTAAACAGGTGCTGCTAAAAGCCAAGCAACAGCAAATGATGGTTGGCCTGCTCCTGATCGATCTGGACTATTTCCGGCATATCAATGACACCCTGAGTCATATTGCTGGAGATCATCTGCTACATGTCTTGGGCAAGCGTTTTCAGGCCTGTTTTGGCTCCAACAATATAGTCGTTGCCCGTCTCGGTGGAGATGAGTTTGCCATTCTGGTCAAAAACTTGGAAAACGAAGCCCAGCTGATTAATACCGCACAACTGGCCTATGCTCAACTAGAACAACCAGTGAGTTATGTCGGCCATCGTATGAGTATCGGCATGAGTATTGGTTGTACCGTTTATCCGCGTGATGCCCAGAATAGCTCTAACCTGCTGAAATGTGCCGATATTGCCCTGAATGATCTGAAAAATAGTGGTCGTGGCGGGATTCGCATGTTTAATCAGGAGATGTTCAGATCACTGGAAAACATGACCAAACAACTGACGCTGGCACGCAAGATTATTCATGCGGATCAGATTATTCCTTATTATCAGCCTAAGGTTCGCCTCTCCGATGGTGAGGTGATTGGTTTCGAAGCCTTGCTGCGCTGGCAGGATCAGCAGCATCAGATCCAGTTACCCTCTCATATTTTTTCAGCTTTCCAGGACTATGATCTGGCTTCGCGCATCAGTGAAACCATGCAGCTGAAAGTCTTTGAGGATATGAGCCGCTGGCAGGCCGAAGGTCTGGATATTCTGCCAATTTCAATCAATGCAGCTCCAGTTGAATTCCTGCGCGATGACTATGCTGAGAAATTTCTGGCTCGTCTGTCCCGATTCGATATTCCTGCGCATAAGGTTGAGCTGGAAATTACCGAGCAGAGCTTGTCTGAAGGCGGAGCCAATTATGTGATCCGGGCACTGAACCTGCTGAAAAAACATGGAATTCATATTTCTCTGGATGACTTCGGTACCGGTCATTCTTCCCTGACCCGTTTGCAGGAATATCCGGTCGACTGCATCAAGATTGATCGCAACTTTGTAGAACGCATGAACAATGATCCGTCTGCGCTGGCCATTGTCAAAGCCATTACCCAGATTGGTTCCAGTATTTCTCTGGATGTACTGGTCGAAGGTATTGAAAATACCGAACAGCTAGACACATTGATCAATTGTGATTGCCAGATCGGACAAGGTTTTTATTTTTATCGTCCTATGTCCGGGTCTTCAGCACAGCAACTGCTACAACAGGCAGCTTAATTTTTTTATTTAATCATTTGACGGGGTTGGATTGCGCTAATCATTAGCGCACCCAGCGCACGATATATTCATCAATTTCATCTTCATCAATATCGACTTCACTTAAGCAGCGACCAGCAGCGGATTTTTTGGCCTGAATCACGCTTTGTCGTGAACCCGTCTTCAGATAATGCCAGGATGGCAGGCTTTTCCCTTCAGCAACTCGGCGATAAGCACAGCTTGAGGGTAACCAGTGAATAGTGTCCAGTTTCTCAGGTGTCAGCTGGATACAATCCGGCACATATTGCAGCCGGTTCGGATAATCCGAACAGCGGGCAGTTTTGCAGTCCAGTAATTTGCAAGCCACTTTGGTATAGGCGACTTCGTGGGTGTCTTCATCTTCCAGCTTGATCAGGCAGCAAAGCCCACAACCGTCACAAAGCGCTTCCCATTCTTCTGGCGTCAGCTCAGTGAGACTATATTTTTTCCAGAAGTATGGACGTAAGGCATCAGACATAATCAAAACGGCTATGGTAAAAATCAGCTTATTATACCAAGTCTCAACAAAGGAAATGTAGGGACGTGAATCTTATTAATATCACGTAAACTATTGTTAAATCAGAGACAGTACATCAACAAAACACTAACAGTGCCCAAAATCGAATATTCCTATACTGGATTTGAGAATAAAAACACATGGAGAATTGATATGTTTCGCTGGGCTATTATTTTTGCTGTGATTGCCTTGATTGCCAGTCTACTTGGTTTCGGTGGAGTAGCAGGCTTATCTAAGGATTTCGCAATTATCTTATTGGTGATTGCCGTTATTCTTGCCATTGTTGGTTTCCTTTCTCGCGGCAAGGTCTAGCGACTGAGTTCTGCTTAAGGAAAAGTTTCCTACAGAAAAAACAAGAGCCATTTGGCTCTTGTTTTTTTATGCGCCCAAAATGAATTACGGTTTGATATGGCGTGGTCTGAAACCAGCAGCGACCAATGCGGCCAAATACGCCACGACTCCTACCACACATAAAATCAGCACTTCCAGTACACGCATCCACTGTGATACATCACCATTGTACCAGCTCAGTGCATAGGCCAAGGCTGCAATCATCACCACATTGGCAAACATGAATTGCATAAAGATTTTTTTCCAGTGTGCGCCAAAACGGAAAATATTGCGTTGATGCAGATAGAAATACAGCAGACCTGCATTGACCATGGCTGAACCGGTTGAAGCCAGTGCCAGTGCCATATGCTCCGCTTCCCAATGAATCAGCTTAAAGAAACCAATAAAGATCACGTTCAGAATCGCATTGGCTGCCACGGCCATTAAACCGACGCGTACCGGTGTACGGGTATCCTGCTGGGCATAGAAGCCGGGAGCAAAGACTTTAATCAGCATAAAGGCAATCACACCACCACTCATACATTGCAGTGCCAAGGCAGTCATCTGGGTATCTTCAAAGGTAAACTGTCCACGTTCAAACAATGCCTGAATAATCGGTGTTGACAGCATGAACAAGGCAATACTGGCTGGCAAACCCACCAGTACGATGACTTTCGCTGCCCAATCCATCATATCGCGGAATTTTTCCGGATTCTTTTCCGTATGCTGTGTGGATAAGGACGGCAGAATCACGGTACCGATTGCGACACCGATCAGACCCAATGGCAACTCAGTCATCCGTTCAGCACTATATAGCCAGGACACTGAACCGTCCTGCATAAAAGAGGCCCAAACCGTATTCAGTAACAGGTTGATCTGTGTGACAGATACACCAAACAGAGCCGGTAGCATCAGTTTCATGATGCGATCCACCCCTTCATGCTTGAAGTCTACTTTCGGTGGAATCAGCAGGTTTTTACGCCATAACTCTGGAATCTGGATCGCCAGCTGTAAAATCCCGGCAATGACGACAGCCCAGCCTAGCGCCATAATCGGCTCTGCCATAAAAGGGGTTAGCCAGAGCGCACCGGCAATCATGGCAATATTCAATAAAACTGGAGCAAAGGCTGGCGTACTGAAAGAGCCATAACTGTTCAGAATACTGCTGGCAAAAGCCGTCAATGACATAAACAGTAGGTATGGAATGGTCAGACGGAACATGTCTGTGGCCAGCGCAAACTTTGCTTCATCGCCATGGAACCCAGGCGCATAGATATACATGATCACCGGTGCGGCAATGATGGCAATCATGGTCAGGGTGGTCATGAAGGTGGCTAGGCAGCCAAAGACCCGGCTGATCAGGATCTGCACTTCAGCATGGGTACGGCTGGTTTTATATTCGGTCAGTACCGGAATAAAGGCTTGGGAGAATGCCCCTTCTGCAAACAGCCGTCTGAAAAAGTTTGGAATACGAAATGCCACCACGAAGGTATCGAAATCTTTACCGGCACCGAATACATTCAGTAAAACCACATCCCGGACCAATCCCAGAACCCGCGACAACATGGTCATCGCACTGACAATTACGGTCGAACGCCAAAGCGCCATCCTATTCACCTAATAATTAATTTGGGCCTATTGTAATGAAACTTGCAAAAGAAGTTCATTGCTTAATCACATGACTTCCTGAAGGGTCATGGGTTCTTATAATGTTGTAACTGGGCACGAAAAGCACACCAGTCAAAATATGGTCCCGGATCGGTTTTACGTCCCGGTGCAATGTCCGAATGTCCGGCAATATGCTGTTGCATTTTTGGATAATAGTCTTGTAAACAGGCGGTGACTTTGACCAAGGCATCATATTGTGCCTGTTCAAACGGCAGGTCATCACTGCCTTCCAGTTCAATCCCGATGGAATAATCATTACATTCTTTTTTGGCCAGATAGCTGGAACGACCTGCATGCCAGGCTCGGTCATTGAAATTCACAAACTGCAGCACTTCACCAGAACGCAAAATCAGCAGATGCGCCGACACCTGCATGCCTTCAATAGTCCGAAAATACGGATGCACTGACCACTCCAGCTGATTCTGAAAAAACTGTTCAATATAGCCACCACCAAACTGTGACGGCGGCAGACTGATGTTATGGATCACCAGTAACTGGATGTCGGTATGTTCAGGCCGCTGATTAAAATTTGGAGAAGGGATCTGGCGCGCCCCGAGCAATTGCCCGTCCCGGATTTGAAACTCAGCTGCCTGTTGCATAAAACTGTCCTGTACAAAAATAAAATCTGCAATATCAGGATTGCAGCCGGCTTAATGCTAAAACTTTCATAGGCAAATCTCAATTCATCCCGGCAGGCTGTATGAAAAATCGCTCATTTTAATGTAACGGTGTTAAGATAACGCACAATTTTTCACGGCTAAAAAAGATACGGAAATACTCATGAGCATATCTCAGGCTTTGCTAGAACAGTCGATTCAGATCAATATTCAACAGGCACTCTCCGAAGATATTGGCGATGGTGACATTACTGCCCTGCTGACTCCTGAAGATGAACAGGCGACTGCCACGATTATTAGCCGTGAAGCAATGGTTCTTGCTGGTCAGCCTTGGGTCAATGCCCTGATTCAGGCCTATGATCCGAGTGTAGAAGTGATCTGGCTAAAAAATGACGGCGATCATGTCGCTGCCAATGAAGCTTTTCTAAAACTGGCCGGTTCTGCACGTAGCCTACTGACTGTAGAACGCCCTGCCCTGAACTTTGTACAGACGCTGTCTGCAGTTGCGACCAAAACAGCAACCTATGTCAAAGAGTTGGACGGTCTGCATACCAAGCTCTTAGATACCCGTAAAACGCTGCCAGGCTTACGTATTGCCCAAAAATATGCTGTTGCTGTCGGTGGTGGTCAGAATCACCGTCTGGGCCTATTCGATGCCTTTTTGATTAAAGAAAATCATATTATGGCAGCCGGCGGCATTCGCCAGGCGATTGCCATGGCCCACCAGATTGCACCGGGTAAACCAGTTGAAGTGGAAGTTGAAACCTGGGATGAACTGAATCAGGCCCTAGAAGCCGAGGCTGATATCGTGATGCTGGATAATTTCAGTCAGCAGCAAATGATTGATGCCGTTAAACATGTGGCTGGTCGCTGTAAACTGGAAGCTTCAGGCAATATCACCATTGATAACTTACGTGAAGTGGCGAGTACAGGCGTAGATTATATTTCGATGGGCGTACTGACCAAAGATGTCAAAGCCATTGACCTGTCGATGCGTTTTAATGGTTAAAGTCTTATTATTAAAAAAGGGTGCCACAGCACCCTTTTTCTTATTCTCAAGGATATAAATCATAGAGGTTGAATGGCCTCTACTCTGTTAATTGGTATCACTTCCTCGTTCCATATTTGCACCATCGCGGTTTTCATCACGAGAATTCGAATCACAGGCAGTTAAACCCAGTACAGCAAATACTGAAAATGCCATCAACCATATTTTCATGTTATACCCCTCTGAATGAGATTTGGTTAAAAGATCATCGCTTAAAACAGAGGTTACACAGTAGACAGATCCTGTTCATTTTTTGTCAGGCAATGTGTAGGTACAATAAAAAACGCATCCGAAGATGCGTTTTTTACAACTTGAAAAGCTTACCAGCCCAAAGCTTCTTGCTGTTTCTTGATCAGTTCCTGAATCCCTTTTTCAGCCATGGCCAGCATGTCATTGCATTGCTCACGGGTAAATGGCTTATCTTCAGCAGTACCTTGGATTTCAATAAATTCACCTGCCTGAGTCATCACGACATTCAAGTCAGTCTGACAGTTTGAATCTTCTTCATAGCAAAGATCCAGCAAGACTTCATCTTTAAAAATACCTACAGAAATGGCTGCTACCAGACCTTTAAGTGGGTCCTGTTTAATTTTCTTTTTCTCAAGCAATACGTTCATGGCATCAATCAATGCTACGGCTGCACCCGTAATTGATGCAGTACGGGTACCACCATCTGCCTGGATCACGTCACAGTCAATGGTAATGGTATTTTCACCAAGTTTTTTCAGGTCGACCATTGAACGTAGGCTACGACCGATCAGACGCTGGATTTCCTGAGTACGGCCACTTTGTTTGCCGCGAGCAGCTTCACGATCACTACGGGTATGTGTTGAACGTGGCAGCATGCCGTATTCTGCTGTTACCCAGCCTTGACCCTGACCTTTCAGGAAACGTGGTACAGAGCTGTCCACACTGGCAGTACACAGCACTTTGGTATGACCAAATTCAACCAATACGGAACCTTCCGCATAACGTGTATAGTTACGGGTAATTTTCACTTCACGTAATTGATCTAATGCTCGTTGGTCGATACGCATAATAGGTCCTGCTGTTGACTAAAAATAATTGCGGCTCAGTATAACAGAAGCCTCCGCCAAGATTGGAACAGAGGACAGATCATTTACAAAATCACTGGACACGCTTTGCTTGTATAGATTTTTCAGTCCATCTGCGCTACTGCGATGGACAGATGTTTTTTGCTAAACTGCAAATCTGCCGAAGGAAAATCCCTATGTCTTTACGTGAAGAACGCAAGCACCAAAGCCGCCAGGCCCTCCTCGATGCTACCTTGGCATTGAGCAGCCGTGGCTATGCATTTAGCAGCATCAGCCTGCGCGAAATCACTCATGAAGTCGGGCTGGTGCCTGCTGCGTTTTATCGACACTTTCAGAATATGGATCAGTTGGGGCTGGAACTTCTGGATCAGGTGTCAATTCATCTCAAAGGTGTGCTGAGTCAGTTGGGACCTGCAGATTTTTCTCTGGATGAGCTTTCAGCCAAAATCGAACTGTTTTTTCAAGCAGTCGATGCCCATCCCGAAGCCTGGACATTTGTCAGTGCCGAACGTTGGGGCGGTTCCAACATTCTCAGACAAGGGATTGAGCGGGAAATTCATTATCTGACCCAAGATTTAAGGCATACCCTGGAACAGATTCCAGCCGTCCAGCAATCTCCTTCTCCAGCCGAATTAACCGCACTGGCACAGATCTTAGTTCCTCTCGCATTAAACTGGGCTATGGGCTGGATTCAGCTTCAGGCACAGCCTGATCCTGCACTGCGGCAAACTCGGATAAATGACTTCAAAGCGCAAAGCCTAAAGCAGTTAGAACTGTTATTTCGTGGAATTTTATCTCAAGCCTGAGATCTCATCTGAGTGAAATCTATTTCGCAGTTCAATTTTATCCTGACATAAAAAACCCGCATATAACAGCGGGTTTTTAGATTCATGCAGATCTGGTTTTATTTAGCTTTACGCTCTTTTTCAACCAGATAATTTACCACTTGAACCACTTTGGCATCATCGCCCTGAACCACATACTTACCATTTACGGTTACCGCTGGTACGCCGCTTAACTGATAAGTCGCAGCCAGATTTTTGGCCTGTGCGATTTTTGAAGAAATCGGGAATGATTTATAAGTGGTATTAAATTTCGCTTCAGAAATACCATAACGGGTATAGAACTTAGCCAATTGAGCCTGTTCCAGAATTGGCTGTTTCTTCGCATGAATATCATGGAATAGCTGCAAATGTGCTTTTTGACGAACACCTAGAGCTTCAGACACATAATACGCACGAGCTGCCTGTTCCCATAGTGGATTCATCGCGGCTGGGGTACGCACGAAACGTACATCTTTAGGCAATTTTTTTAACCAGCTTTGCATGTGTGGTTCAAGAGAATAGCAGTGACCACAGCCATACCAGAAGAATTCACGGACTTCAATTTTCCCCGGCTTTTCAACTTTTACTGGATTCGCCAGGACTTGATAGTCTTGACCTGCTACAAAGTTGGCGGCCATTGCACTGCCAGAAAATGCCAAAACAGATGCGGCTACAGTGCCTAAAATAAATTTTTTCATTGGGATTATCGTCCTCTAAATCATTATGTCTAATTTATGGCTTCACTATAAAGTAATTATGCCGGTTTCGTTTTTATTCTGTGAACTTTTTTACAGCTTTTATCGCTTTTTTTTCCAGAATCGCTACACTAAACAAGTGTACTGATTTACAAGAAGTTAAATCTGTGTATACCGCCTCTGGGCGAACTTAAATTTTAAATAATCACGACTGATTGAGGTAACACCGATGTCGCAATTGAATGTTGATCCACAAGAAATTGCCAAGTTTGAAGCATTTGCAGCCATATGGTGGGATCAGCATTCCGAGTTCCGCCCATTGCATATGATCAATCCGTTGCGTCTCAACTGGATTGATGAACATGCTGGTGGCTTGAGCGGCAAGAAAGTGCTGGATGTGGGCTGTGGCGGGGGCATCCTGTCAGAAAGCATGGCGCGCCGTGGCGCTCAGGTGCTGGGCATTGATATGGGCGAAGCGCCACTGAATGTGGCACGCATCCATGCTGAGCAGGAAGATGTTAGCAATATTGAATACCGTCAGATTCCGGTAGAACAGCTGGCAGAAGAGCAAGCCGGTCAATACGATGTGGTTACCTGTATGGAAATGCTGGAACATGTACCTGATCCAGCCTCTATTATTCAGGCCTGTTATAAACTGGCCAAACCAGGTGGTCATGTCTTCTTCTCGACCATTAACCGTAATCCAAAATCTTATCTGTTCGCGATCATTGGTGCAGAATATATCCTGCGTATGCTGGCCAAAGGTACACATGATTACAGCAAATTCATCAAGCCTTCTGAGTTGGCGCACGACATCCGTAATGCCGGTTTAAAACTGAAAGATATGACTGGCCTGCATTATAACCCGCTGACCAAGCGTTACTGGCTGGCACCGAATGTTGACGTGAACTATATGGTGTATACCGTTAAAGAAAGTGCGCAAGAGGCTGCCCAATGAAGGCGGTTCTATTCGACCTAGATGGTACTTTAATTGATACTGCGGCTGACTTTATCCGGATTATCCAGCATATGTGCCGCGAAGCCGGCCGTGAAGTGGTTGAAGCTGATCTGATCCGTACCCAGGTTTCAGAAGGTGCCCGCGCTATGGTCAAATTGGTCTATCCGGAACTACAACTGGAAGATCCGGTTTTCTTGGATCATCGCCAGCGTTTTCTGGATATGTATGGCGCAGATATTGCTGTAGATACAGACCTGTTCAGCGGAATGTATCCTCTACTTGAAGAATTAGAAGAAAATGATATCCCTTGGGGAATCGTAACCAATAAACCGCGCTGGTTGAGCGAAGCTTTACTCAAAGCTTTAAACCTGACCGAGCGCTGTGCCGTACTGGTCTGTCCGGAAGATGTAACTCGAACCAAGCCAGATCCGGAGCCAATGTATCTGGCTGCCCAGCAGTTACAGCTGGCTGCAGAAGACTGTATCTATGTCGGTGACCATCCACGGGATATTGATGCTGGCCGCAATGCCAAAATGTATACCATACTGGCAGCATACGGTTATTTACCACTGCAATACAAAGATGACTTAACAGCCTGGCAAGCCGACTATATAGTGAATACAGTGAATGAGTTACATCAGCACATTCAGAAACTGGTCTTGAGCGAGCCAAGTGTCCTGTCTTGATTCCTGAAACTACTGAAGACACTTAACAATAATAATGAGGAGGTAGATAATGAAGTATTCAGAATATCAACCTCGCCCCGATCTGTTAAAAGATCGTATCATCCTGATCACGGGTGCGGGCGATGGCATTGGTCGTGCAGCAGCAATCAGCTATGCCCTGCATGGGGCAACTGTAGTTCTGCACGGGCGTACCTTAAACAAGCTTGAAGTCATTTATGACGAGATTGAAAGCTTAGGTGCGCCGCAACCTGCCATTCTCCCATTGCAGTTATCTAGCGCCTCTGAACGTGATTATGAATTATTGCTCGACACGCTCGATCGTCAGTTTGGCCGTCTGGACGGGATTTTGCATAATGCCGGTATTTTAGGCGAGCGAGTGCCACTGGCAGATTATCCGGTTAATGTCTGGGATGATGTCATGGCGGTTAACCTTCGTGCGCCTTTTGTGATTACCCAAGCCCTGTTACCCCTGCTGGAAAAATCCAAACATGCTTCTGTGGTCTTTGCCAGTTCCGGCGTAGGTCGTGAAGCCCGGGAATGCTGGGGCGCTTATTCAGTTTCAAAAATTGCCATTGAAGCAGTGAGCCAGTTATTTGCCAAAGAACGGGTCAATTCGAATATCCGTTTTAACTGTATCAATCCAGGCGCTACACGTACGGCAATGCGTGCCAAGGCTTATCCGAATGAAGATCCGAAAACCTTACCGACACCGGATTCCATCATGCCAGCCTATCTGTACCTGATGGGTGAAGATAGCTTGCATATGAATGGTCAAAGTATTGATGCTCAAGATTAAGCTTTAATTGACGCCTATTTAAAAGCCAATGTTCGCATTGGCTTTTTGTTTTTAAACTCTATAAAGATAAGGTCCATTTGACAGCTGGCTATTCTTCTGCCCAATTCATCCAGATTTCAGACTGAATCAGCCAGACCTTTCTTATTTCTACAATACTGTCTTTATTCAGTTCGCTGCAAATTCCCCTATACTAGCGCCAACAGATTTTTATTTGAGTGCAACATGACTGACTTAAACAACATCACCGTGACGACTTTGGAAGATGGCATGGTCTCTCTGCTGGTCGATCAGCAGCCGATCTCTGAAAAATACGGCATGAAGTTTGATGCCAGCATTGTCGATGACATTCAGGCACTCGAAAATGGTCAAAAACTGAAACTGTTTGACCAGTTTGTCTTTTCCCATACCGATCTGAATTTTGAACATTCCTATCATTATGTGACGGGTATCGAAAAGCTGGGCGATCGTTATCAGGTAGCGAAACACTTTGTCTATCGCATCAAGATCGAAGGTCAGCCTGAAATTGAACATGTGATCAGCAATCAGGGCAAAGCAATGACAGCAGAAGATGTGCGTACTTTTATTCAGGCACATGTACAGAAATCCCTAAGTGACTATACTGATCTGAACTATGCCTATTAAGATCGTTCATTAGATCCCGAAAGAGCACATTTACGGATGATGCTCTTTTTTTATCCTTAAATTCTTTAAAAAACAGACATAAATCGTTTTAACGAATCAATAATATAAAATTATTCGGTTTCTCAAATTAATATAAAATTTTTATAATGCTTTTCAAGTTAAATCAAAGCGAAGGAAAATTAAATGGCAGACCAAAAACGTAAAACTGAAACTATTCGTCGTATTGAAAACTTGCAGTTATCAACTGCCCTGATTTTGGCTTTAGAAGATGCAGTCAAGGCAGAGTCTGTGGCTGAAGCCATTCAGTCCTTACAGGGTTTAACGGAACAGTGGAACTGAAAAATTGCAATGACCAAATCAAGATCCGGTGTTTAAAAAGAATATTTTTCCACCAATTTGAGACGGTTTTGATACACAATTCAGGACATTGCGCTTGCATCTTGATCC
Organism: Acinetobacter sp. YH12072; assembly: GCF_013419565.1. NCBI lineage: Bacteria > Pseudomonadati > Pseudomonadota > Gammaproteobacteria > Moraxellales > Moraxellaceae > Acinetobacter > Acinetobacter sp. YH12072. The sequence goes on from NZ_VOZV01000007.1 coordinate 107,005, forward strand.
CGGTTTTGCTGAAATGCCAATGGGGCTGGGCATAACTGGTCAACTGACTGAAGTGCATCCTAAGCTTATGTAAAATCATGGCATAATCATAATTTCTCTGTAATTGATATAAAACTTCAGCCAGTTCTTCACAGTTTCTCTGCAATTTTTCCGTACATTAGTTACTGTAGAAAATGAACAATTGAATGAGGGCTCAACATGAAAAAGGTTCTGGTAGCATTGGCGATGTCCTGCAGTGCATTCATGCTGGCAAATGTTGCAAACGCTGCCCCTCATTTCAATGATGAACAGCGTATGGAACGAGGTCCGGGTCATCATCAGGCCAAGAAAGCGCTTGAGTTCCATGACGATCACCAAGACCAGTATGATAAACGCCGTATGCGTGAAGAACGTGGTGTTAAACGTCTGCAGCAGTTACGCTGGCAGCCTGGCTATGTCATGCCGCAGCATTATCGCAGTAATGGCTACAAGGTCGAATATAAGGACCATAAACTGCCTAAACCAGACCGTAAGCAGCAATGGTACAAAGTCAACAATGACTACATTCTGGTGAACTCTGAAAATAACAGTATTGTCCGGATTATCGGAGACTGATTCAGAACCTGATGCAAAGCCCAACCTCGTTTGGGCTTTTTGATTTTTCGGATGAGCCTTTTTAGGCTTTTTCTTATTTTAGAGCTTTCCTTTTAATCGTGGCTAATCTCCTAAATTCCTTCATGAATTTAACAATTCCACTAAACTGGCCTCACGCTTTCTATCTACTTATTCGCTAATTTAATCTCATCGAAAACATGTACAGATTTTTAGGTGAGAGCCATGAAAAAAGTTTTAACTACAATTGCCTTATCTCTTAGTGCGCTGGTTGCTACTTCTGCAATGGCAGCACCGCAGCATCATGATCCACGTTATGCACCGCATAAACCAGCACCGCACTGGAATCATAAAGATGCGAAAAAATGGGATGACCGTCGTTATAACAACCGTGGGGTTAACCCAAGCCGTGACTGGCGCGTAGGTCAAAAACTGCCAAACCAGTATGACAACCGTCGCTTTGAAGTCAGTGGCTATGAAGCACGCCGTCTGCCGAAAGCAGGTAAAAACCAGCAATGGTACAAAATCAATGGTGACTATGTGCTAGTCAACGATCGTAACGACAAGATTGTTCGAATCATCAACTAATCATTCTCTTTTCTGCCCTTCTAGCAGACACCTGAAGCTCGCTTCAGGTGTTTTTTTATCTCTGTACTTCCACTTCAGTATTTTTTCATTAGAATCAAAGCTAGATCTTTAAATATTGAAATAGGCACAGCTATGACTGCAGCAGAAACCTCACCGAGCAACACCTTGCAATATGTGCACTGGTTTCGCCATTCTGCGCCTTATATCAATGCTCATCGCAATAAAACCTTTGTGATCATGTTTGATGGTGAAGCGGTATTGCATGACAACTTTCAGCACATCATTCATGATATTGCCCTGCTCAATTCTTTAGGAATCCGTCTGATTCTGGTGCATGGCGCACGTCCGCAGATTAACCAGAATCTGGCTGCGAGTGGTTTCGAGACCCCTTTCCACCAGCAGCGTCGGGTGACGACACGTGAATCCTTAAGCTGTGTACTGAATGCTGTAGGATCGATCCGTTTACAGATTGAGGCGCTATTATCGATGGGGCTGGCTAACTCACCCATGTATGGTGCGCGCATTGATGCCGTTTCTGGAAATTTTGTGACAGCCAAACCTTATGGCATCCGTGACGGGGTCGATTTTCAGTTAACTGGTGAAGTTCGGGCGATTGATACTGATGCGATTCAACGTCATCTGGACAATCATAATATTGTGATTCTCGGTCCGACCGGCTATTCAACGACAGGCGAAGTTTTTAACCTTCTAGCTGAAGAAGTTGCAACCAAAACTGCGACCCGCCTCAAAGCAGATAAACTGATTATCTTGGGTCGACAGCATGGTCTGCTCGACAGTAAGGGCCAGTTAAAACGGGAAGTAACCCCACAGCAACTGGATGACTATATTCTTTCTGATGAACAGGATATTGAAATTCGGCTCCAGCTCAAGGCCGCTCAGGAAGCTTCCCGAAATGGCGTCAATCGTGTTCATCTGATTTCATATACCTATGACGGCGCCTTGCTGGAAGAACTGTTCACCCGGGATGGTTCCGGCACCATGATCACCGATGCGCATTATGAAGAAGTGCGTATGGCCGACATTCAGGATGTTGGTGGCCTGATCCGCTTGCTTCGCCCCTTGGAAGAAGAAGGCATTCTGGTTTACCGTTCGCGGGAACGTCTGGAAAATGAAATTGACCAGTTTGCCGTAATTGAGCGTGACGGCATGATTCTGGCTTGTGCTGCCCTGTATCCGATTCCGACTACGGGCAATGAACTGCGTTCTGCAGAAATCGCCTGCGTTGCAGTAGATCCAAGTTACCGTCAATCCAACCGCGGTAGCCAGATTCTGCATTATCTGGAAGATAAGGCCAAAAGTCTGGGTATTCAGCAACTGTTTATTTTAACGACCCGTACTGCACACTGGTTTCTGGAACAGGGCTTTGAACCGGCATCAGTAGATGATTTGCCCGATGCCCGACAGGCTTTTTATAATTATCAGCGCAATTCAATTGTCTGTAAAAAGTCACTTTAAAGTGACTTTTTATTCGCTCTCATATCTCTATTTTAGATAACGATATTCATAAAACCTGTATTCAGCATAAAAATCCTATTGCTGATTTTCTAATAAGCATATCTGGCCACTTTATTTAGAATAAATAATTTTATATTTCATTGTCTTATATAAATAATTCTTTTTTCCTAAATTAATGTGTAAATCACTTTCCTGCATAAGTTTTGCACTTTTTTATTTATCTTTTTTCTTCATTAGAAATTCCTGAATAGTTATTTTTTTAGAAAAGTAAAAAGCTTTAGCGTATGCCTAAGTTCTTCATTTCACATTTCTAAATTTTCAGGAGTTCTGATTCATGCGCCAATCACACATTCAATTATTCACAAAAACTGCGGTCCTTAGTGCTGCGGTGGCTGGCGTGATGATGCTTTCTGGCTGTGGCAAAAAACAGGAAGCCGTGACCCTGAATATTGGTTTCCAGAAATATGGCGTACTGCCGATCTTAAAAGAACGTGGCACCTTAGAAACGTCATTAAAAGAACAAGGCGTGAATGTGAAATGGGTTGAATTCCCGGCTGGTCCTCAGTTGCTTGAAGGCTTGAATGTCGGCAGCATATCTTTTGGTGAAGCCGGTGAAGCGCCACCGATCTTTGCTCAAGCAGCGAACTCAAATCTGGTCTATGTGGCCAATCAGCCTGAAGCACCGAAAGCTGAAGCGCTAATCGTACAAAAAGATTCGAATATCCAGTCAGTTCAGGATCTGAAAGGCAAACGTGTTGCCTTAAATAAAGGCTCAAATGTTCATTACTTACTACTTAAAGTCCTTGAAGCCAACAATCTGAAACTCAGTGATATCGAAGTGGTTTACCTGCCACCTTCTGATGCCCGTGCCGCTTTTGAACGCGGTGCTGTCGATGCCTGGGTGATCTGGGACCCGTTCTTCGCTGCAGCAGAACATCAGATTGGTGCCCGTGTCATCGCAACGGGTGAGAACATCATCAGTAACCATCAGTTCTATCTGGCAGATCGCAAGTTTGCTGAAGCCAACCCACAGATTATTGAAGCTGTCGTGAATGAACTCAATCTGACCACTGAGTGGGTCTCTGCTCATCAGGATGAAGCCGCCAAACTTCTGGAAAAACCAACAGGTCTGGCATTTGATGTATTGAAAACGTCTATTTCACGCATGGGTTTTGGAGTAAAACCACTCACTCCCGAAGTGGCACAAAAACAACAACAGGTGGCTGATGCCTTTTATGGCCAGCAACTGATTCCAGCCAAACTGAATATTCAATCTGCAATTATCGCGAAGTAAACCAAAGAACAATTTAGGGGATTTAATCATGACTCAACATCAGCTACACAACAAAGCAATCACATGGTTCAAGACCTCCAGTCATGGAATGAACGCTGCATTAGTTGCTTGCGCGATGTTGGGTTCAAGTGCCGCTTGGGCAGTAGATCCTTCTGTTAAACAGCTTCGTGTGGGCTATCAAAAAGCTTCTGTGAACCTGGTCATTGCCCAGCAGCAAAAACTGTTTGAAAAAGAATTTCCAAATGCAAAAATCAGCTGGAATGAATTCCCAGGCGGACCACAAATTTTAGAAGCATTGGCGGTAGGTTCTATCGATGTGGGTGCAACTGGAGATACACCTCCTGTCTACGCTCAGGCAGGCAATAAGCCATTGCACTATTTTGCTTATGAAACTGCAAAACCTTTATCTTCTGCCATTCTGGTCCAGCATAATTCCAAAATTACCAAGCTGAGCCAGCTCAAAGGTAAACGTGTCGGCGTACACCGCGGTTCAAGCTCACATTATTTACTGGTGCAGGCAGTACGCAAAGCGGGTCTGCAATGGACCGATATCCAGCCGGTCTGGTTAAGCCCTGCTGATGCGCGTGCAGCTTTCCAGAAAGGGGCGATTGATGCCTGGGCGATTTGGGATCCGTACTATGCTGCGGCTCAAGTAGAAGATAAAGCCAGAGTCTTATCTTCAGGTAAGGGCTTAAGTCCCAATTACACCTTTTACCTGGCTTCAGAAAATTTAATCAAAAATCACCCGCAAGCCTTAAAAGGCATTATCAAGCAGGTCAATGTTGCAGATAAATGGGTACAAAGCCATAAGGCTGAAACTGCAAGCATCTTTGCACAAAGTACCGGTCTAAAACCGATTGTCAGCCAGACCTTTATCCAGCGTCGTCCGAATCCGTCTGGTGCGGCACCGCTCACCAAGAAAGTAATTGCCGATCAGCAGGAACTCGCAAACCGTTTCAGCGAACTCAAGATCATTCCGAAATCTATCAATATTCAGCAAGCCGTTTGGGCAGGCAAATAATCTAAGGATCAAAGACATGAAAATTTTCTGGTTTATCCCGACACATGGCGACAGCCGCTACTTAGGTACCAGCAAAGGTGCACGCCAGGTCGATCATGCTTACATGAAGCAGATTGCGGTTGCGGTCGATAATCTTGGTTATGAAGGTGTATTAATCCCGACTGGCCGTTCATGTGAAGATCCATGGTTAACTGCAGCCAGCCTGATTGATGCCACTAAAAAACTGAAATTCCTCGTCGCGCTGCGTCCAGGTGTTACTACGCCTGCCCTGACTGCACGTATGGCTGCAACCTTTGACCGTCTGTCTGGTGGCCGTGTATTGCTGAACCTGGTGACGGGTGGTGATGAGCAAGAGCTAAAAGGCGACGGCGTTTATGAAGATCATGCAACACGCTACAAGACTGCAGCTGAATACACCACCATCTGGCGTGAAATCCTGACCCGTTCACATACCGGCGAAAGCTTCACTTTCCATGGTGAACGTCTCAGTGTAGATGATGCCAAACTGCTTTATCCACCAATTCAAAAACCATATCCACCACTCTGGTTCGGTGGTTCTTCAGATGCAGCCGTTGAACTGGCCACTGATCAGGTTGACACTTACCTGACTTGGGGTGAGCCACCTGCAGCAGTGAAAGAAAAAATTGAAAATGTGCGTGCCAAAGCGGAAGCGAAAGGTCGCAAGCTGAGCTACGGTATCCGTCTGCATGTGATCGTGCGTGAAACCAATGAAGAAGCATGGAGAGCAGCAGACGAGCTCATCCAATATGTGGATGATGCCACCATTGCTGCTGCACAAGCGAAATTCAAGCAAATGGACTCTGTCGGCCAACGTCGTATGGCTGAGCTGCACAATGGCGACCGTAGCAAACTCGAAGTGTCTCCAAACCTGTGGGCAGGTGTAGGTCTGGTACGTGGCGGTGCAGGTACAGCGCTTGTAGGAGATCCAGAAACTGTCGCAGCACGTATTCAGGAATATGCTGATCTAGGTATCGATACCTTCATTTTCTCAGGCTACCCACATCTGGAAGAATCGATCCGTTTTGCGGAACTGGTATTCCCATTACTTCCGCTTGAAACTCAGCAAAAACTGGCTCAGCCAAACCTGACTGGTCCATTCGGTGAGATTGTGGCAAATAACTACACTCCAGATGAGAACAAGAAGGCTGAGAGTATTCAGGAGCCAGCTTAATGTCGAAAGTCGTTTCAGTTGAAACCCTCGCAGAAAAGAAGGTTTCACGTGGAACACAGCTTGGGCAGCGTTTGCTGCCCTGGTTAGTTCCTGTCGGATTAATTCTACTCTGGCAAATCGCGTCGAGTACCAGTTTGCTGGAAAGCCGCATTTTGCCTGCACCAAGTGCCGTAGTCATCGCGTTCTGGAATTTGCTGCTCAGCGGTGAATTGTGGACACATGTCAAAGTGAGTGCTGGCCGTGCCTTAAGTGGTTTATTAGTAGGTGGTGGTCTAGGGCTGATTTTGGGTCTACTGAATGGTTCATCCAAAACGGCTTCTACCCTGCTGGATACCACCTTGCAAATGATCCGTAATATCCCGGCTTTGGCCTTAATTCCACTGGTCATCTTATGGTTCGGGATTGATGAATCAGCCAAGCTGTTCCTGGTCGCGATTGGTGTGTTTTTCCCAATCTACATCAATACCTATCATGGGATTCGTTCAGTCGATCCCCAGCTGATTGAAATGGGTAAAAGCTATGGCCTGACTCGCTGGCAGCTTTATAAAGAAATCATCCTGCCAGGGGCAATGCCTTCAATTCTGGTCGGTCTACGCTTTTCACTCGGTCTGGTCTGGGTACTGCTGATTGTGGCGGAAACGATTTCTGCCCAGTCTGGTATCGGTTATATGACCATGAACGCGCGTGAATTCCTGCAAACTGATGTCGTACTGGTGGGTATTTTACTGTATGCCCTGCTCGGTAAACTGGCAGATGTCCTAGCCGTGGCCTTAGAACGATTCCTGCTGCGCTGGCATGCTGGCTATCAAAAATAATTGAAAAAATATTGAGGAGCATGTGATGACTGATCTCAGCTTAGGGCGTCTTGCCAATGATCCGACTGCAGTGCAGGAGCCTGCTGCAACCGACATCAATCCCAATGCCGTTGCGGGTGCCGAAATCATTATTGAACAGCTGCACAAGTTCTATGGTTCGGTGAAGGTACTGGAAGATCTGGACCTGCATATTCAGCCGGGTGAATTTCTGGCGATTGTTGGACGTAGTGGCTGTGGTAAAAGTACCCTGCTCCGTCTGATTGCCGATCTTGAAAAACAGAGTTACGGTGAAATTAAATTCAAGTCTGCGCGTCATATTCGTGAAGGTATTACCGCTGATGATATCCGCGTGATGTTCCAGGATCCGCGTCTATTGCCATGGCGCAGCATCGAACAGAACGTACAACTTGGCTTACCAAAAGATCAGCATGGCAATGCTTCACAAATGCTGGAGAAAGTCGGCTTAAAAGAAAAAGCTGGGCTTTGGCCTTCACAATTATCTGGTGGTCAGCGTCAGCGTACAGCTCTGGCACGTGCCTTGTCACATAAGCCACGTATTTTATTGCTAGATGAACCACTTGGTGCGCTGGATGCCCTGACCCGTCTGGATATGCAGAACCTAATTGAAAAATTATGGACTGAACAGGGCTTTACCGCGATTCTGGTCACCCACGACGTGAGTGAAGCCGTACAACTGGCAGACCGGATTATCCTGTTGGATAAAGGCCATATTGCCAAAGAGTTCAAAGTTGATCTTCCACGTCCACGACAAAAGAATGTGAAATTCGCCGAACTTGAACAGCAGGTTCTGAATGCCGTTCTGGCAACCTAAAATGTGAGGGAATCTGGAATAACTGTTTATTCTGGATTCCTTATTTCGAATCAAGAGAATATCTGTCTCACTGATTATTTATTCAGCAATTGGCAAAATTTCAACTTCATTCATTAATTTTATTTTAACTTTATGATGCTTCAAGGTAATAATTAGTACTTAAAAAATCATCAACCTTTTCAAAAGCTTGGTTTTTAATTCCTGCGCCTTAAACCGATACTAATTATATCTTTAATCTAAAGAATAAATCATCATTATTCATAAAATTAGCACCTGACTTGATGCACAAATCTGATGATTTGACGTACAATTAAAAATTCCCTTTTTAATTGTTTTTAATATTTGCTGATGGAACAAAAAAAGAGTACTCAAAAACGCAACCAGCTGCTGAATGCTGCACTCGATGTTTTTTCCCTATACGGTTTTAATGGGGCGAGTTTAGATGAGATCGCGCAAATTGCAGAAATGCATAAGTCGAATATTTTCTATTATTACGAAAATAAAGAGGCGCTCTATGTAGAGGTTTTAACGACCGTTCTACAAAAATGGCTGGCACCTTTACAAATGCTAGAAGCTGATCTTGAGCCTGAAGAAGCGATTACCAATTATTTGATGCAAAAAATTGAAGTATCGCGTACCCAGCCTAAAGCTTCACGCCTGTTCGCTCTGGAAGTGATTCAGGGTGCGCCGCACATTTTAGAAATCTTAAAAGGTCCATTGAAAAAACTGGTCAAGCGTAAAGCCAAAGTGATTTCAAACTGGCAGGAACAAGGCAAGATTTCTAAAGATATCGATCCTGAACTGCTGATTCTGAATATCTGGGCGGTAACCCAGAACTATGCAGATTTCGCGACTCAGATGGAAATGGTAACAGGCAAGACCTTACGTAACCGCAGCATGCAACAACGGATTATCCAGCATACTGTACATATGATGCTGTACGGCGTACTTCCGCGTACACAAGAAAAATAGGTCAACGCAAAAATTATTTGGCATACGACCATAAATTTTATGGTCGCCGACCCCTTCTCTCACCCTTTATTATTATTTTAACGTTCGATATAAATTCAATAATTTCTGCGCACCCAGCAGCAGATTCTCTTCCCAGTCCAAGTGAGCGCTATCATCTGCACCGTCAGTAATATATTTGACTGAAATCAGGCGCACATCCAATTTTCTGCATACCTTGGCCAGCGCATAGCCTTCCATATCCACCAGCTGACAAGCCACTTTTGGTAAGTCTATTTCAAAGCTGTCCCCTGTTCCACAAACCCCTTTCGGTAAATGAGCAAAGAACGGTTCCAGATCAATTGCACCCGGCAAATGATTATCCATCGGGGTAATGCCGACGTCAAACCCCAAGGGTGAAACATCCATATCACGTTGTACAAAACGGTTAACTTCAACCAGTTCATGCGCCTTGAAATGGGAACTGCCTGCGGTGCCGAGATTAATCAGGGTTTTACAGCGAGTTTTCTGAATTACTTCAAAGGCCTTAAAAGCAGCATTCACCTTGCCGATGCCACTATAGTAGACTTCTACACCTTCTGCTTCGAACAAACCTTTGGATTCACTGGCCAATGCCATGATGAGCGCTGAATCTGACATGCAAACTACCCGGGACTGAGAAAACCGTGACATTAGAAAGCAAAATCCAGGCAATGAAAAGCGGGTTTTTAGATTTCTGTTTTGCAGATCTCATGCTTAAATAACAGCAAAAGATTCTTGGATGGCACACTTTCTTCTTGATGTGTTTCGTGATTTTTCAATAATTTTTTTGCATAAAAACACAACAGCAAGACGAATCGTTGAGATTATGGCAATATATAGCCTTTCCTATTTTTCAATTCCCTGATTTCGCCTATGCAGCTGCTCCGTCTCAATGCTTTAGCGTCACATTCTGAATTGCCAAAAACCGCCGTTACGATTGGTAATTTTGACGGCGTGCATCTGGGTCATCAGGCCATGATCAAACAGTTAAAAGCTGTTGCAGAAGCTGAACAACTAAAAACTGTTGTGATGATCTTCGAGCCACAACCGCTTGAATTTTTTAAAGGTTATGAAGCACCGCCACGTATTTCTTCTTTGCGTGAAAAGGTAGAATATCTAAGCGAACTGGGTGTGGACTATATTGCGGTCGCCAAGTTTGATCATCATTTCCGAAGCCTGAATGCCGAAGCCTTTGCCGACATTCTGAAAGATAAACTGAATGCAGCACATCTGGTCTTGGGGGATGATTTTCACTTTGGTAAAAACCGTCAAGGTAATAGTGAATTCCTGCGAGACTACGGATTTAAGGTTACCAACCTGCATACCATTGCCTTGGATGGTGAACGGGTCAGTTCTACCCGCATCCGTCAGACTCTGCAAGCGGGTGACCTGGCTCTGGCAGCCAAATTACTGGGACGTCCTTATAGTATTACCGGCCGGGTGCAATACGGCGACCAGATTGGCCGTACCATTGATTTCCCGACCATTAATGTCCGGTTAAACCGGCATAGACCCTGTCTGCAGGGTATTTATGGGGTTGAAGTCGTCTGTGAAACCGGATCACTCAGCGCCAAGGTTCAGCAAGAAAATCCTGAACAGCCGGGTATTGCCGGCTATGATCAGGGCAGCCTGTTTGGTGCCGGTCATGTAGGTACCCGCCCTGCGATCAAACAGACTCATCCGGAATGGCGATTAGAAGTACATTTTCCTGATGTTTCTGCTAATCTGTATGGCCTGTTAATGCGGGTAACCTTCTTGAATTATCTGCATGGCGAAAAAGATTATCCTTCGCTTGAAGCGTTAAAGGCCGGAATTGATGATGATGTTGAGAAACTGCTTGAGTTTCGTCGAAAACACCCCACATTTCCCTTTTAATGTCCCGTATTTTTATTGTAAAACGTGTCAGTCTAATGACTGATTAAATTGGAAGACAACTTGCATGAGCGATAAGCAAACTCCTGAAAATGCAGTGGATTATAAAGCCACGCTGAACCTCCCAGGTACTGACTTTGCAATGAAAGCAAATCTGGCAGTACGTGAAGCGAAATGGTTAGAAGAGTGGTATGCCGATGACATTTATCAGCAGATTCGTGCATCGCGAATTGGCAAGAAAAAATACGTGCTTCATGATGGCCCTCCATATGCCAATGGCCAGATTCACTTAGGTCATGCAGTCAACAAGGTACTTAAAGACATCATCATTAAAAGCCGCATCATGGACGGCTTTGATGCGCCTTATGTGCCAGGCTGGGATTGTCACGGTCTTCCAATTGAACTGAAAGTTGAAGAAAAAGTCGGTAAGGTCGGCGTTAAAGTGGATGCGCCTACTTTCCGTAAAGCTTGCCGCGAATATGCATTGAGTCAGGTGGAGCTACAGAAAAAAGACTTCATCCGTATGGGCGTGTTTGGTGACTGGAGCAATCCTTACCTCACCATGAACTTCAAGCAGGAAGCCAACATCGTGCGTTCACTCGGTGAAATCGCGAAAAATGGCCATATCCAGCCAGGTCTTAAACCGGTGAACTGGTGTCTGGACTGTGGTTCAGCACTGGCTGAAGCTGAAGTTGAATATGAAGATAAAAAGTCAGACGCGATTGACGTGGGTTTCACCGTGGTGGATCTGGCGGATCTGTCTGCACGTTTAGGTGTTGAAGTTAAAGACTCAACCGATATCGTGATCTGGACGACTACGCCTTGGACCCTGCCTGCGAATCAGGCGGTTGCTCTGCACGCTGAAATTGAATACCAATTGGTTGTTGCACGTGGTGAAGATAAAGCGGCGCAAAACTTTATCCTGGCTAAAGATCTGGTTGAATCTGCGACTGAACGTTATGGCTTTAACGCGGTTGAAGTGATTGCCGATTTTGCCGGTGCGAAACTTGAGAATCTGGTACTACAACATCCTTTAATCGCTGAGCGTCAAGTGCCAGTGATTCTGGGTGAACACGTTATTGCAACCAGCGGTACTGGTGCTGTACATACTGCACCTGGCCACGGTGTGGACGATTATAAAGTTGGTCTGCTGTATAACCTGAAAGTAGATAATCCAGTGGGCGGTAATGGTGTGTATTTACCGACTTCACCACTATTTGCAGGCGAACATATCTACAAGGCCAATCCACAAATTATTGCGGCGCTTGGCGAAGCTAACAAGCTATGGGCACATAAGCCTATCAAGCATAGCTACCCGCACTGCTGGCGTCATAAAACTCCGATTATCTTCCGTGCGACCCCACAATGGTTCATCAGCATGGATGAAAAAGGTCTGCGTCAGGGCGCATTGAATGCCATTGAAAATGACATCAGCTTCGTTCCGGATTGGGGTAAAAACCGTATCCAGGCAATGATCGAAGGCCGTCCGGACTGGTGTATCTCACGTCAACGTACCTGGGGTGTGCCAATCCCATTCTTCGTGCATAAAGACACCAATGAACTGCATCCTCGTACACCTGAACTGATCGAAGAAGTGGCTAAACTGATCGAACAGGAAGGTATTGATGCCTGGTATAACCGTGAAGCGAAAGACTTCATTGGTGATGATGCTGAGCAGTACAACGCGGTTCGCGATACCTTAGACGTATGGTTTGACTCTGGTACAACCCACTATGCAGTGCTGCGTGACCGTGAAGAATTGACCGATCCGGCTGATCTGTATCTTGAAGGCTCTGACCAACACCGTGGCTGGTTCCAGTCTTCATTATTGACCTCTATGGCAATCAATCAACGTGCGCCATATAAAGGTCTGCTGACTCACGGTTTCGTGGTTGATGAGAAAGGTCGCAAGATGTCGAAATCGCTGGGTAATATTATTACTCCGCAAGACATTATCAAGAACATGGGTGCAGACGGCCTGCGTTTCTGGATCGCTTCAGCAGATTACCGTTATGAAATGACCGCAGGTAAAGAAATTTTTAACCGTGCATCAGATGGTTACCGTCGTATCCGTAATACCCTGCGTTTCTTGCTGGCGAATTTGAATGGCTTCAATCCGGAAACTGATGCACTACCTGTAGATCAACTGATTGCACTGGATCAATACATCCTGCAACGCGCCAATGATGTACAGGAAACCATCAAGAAAGCATATGAAGATATGAACTTCCATATCGTGACCAATGCCTTGACCAATTTCTGTATTAACGACCTCGGTGGTTTCTACTTAGACATCATCAAAGACCGTCAGTACACCACTAAAGCAGATTCACAGGCACGTCATTCTGCGCAAACTGCGCTGTATCATCTGGTACAAGCCTTTGTTCGCTGGATGGCACCAATCCTGAGCTTCACCGCTCAAGAAGCATGGCCACTAATTCCAGGTCAAAGCGAGAAATATGTGTTCACTGCTGAATGGTACGATATTCCAGTTTCAGCACAGGCAAACCTGTTGTCTGAAGCAGACTGGCAAACCCTGATTACAGTGAAATCTGCGGTGAACAAGCACATTGAAAATGCGCGTAACGAGAAACTGGTGGGTTCAAACCTGTCTGCCAAAGTTGAGCTGTGGGCCAATGATGAACTGAAAGCTGTTCTAGACCGTCTGGGTGATGAGCTGCGTTTCGTTCTGATCACTTCTCAGGTGATCGTGAATCCGTTTGATGCTGCTCAAGGCAATGACGCTGAACTTGAAGGTCTACGCGTGAAAGTATCTGCGGCAGATGGCGAGAAATGTGTACGCTGCTGGCATGTACTTCCTGATGTGAATACACATGCCTCACATCCAGGACTATGCGGTCGTTGTATCATTAACCTCCCGAGCGGCCAAGGTGAAGAGAGAAAATATGCCTAACCCACAGCAGAAAAAGGGTCTGTTCCAGTTCTATCCTCACAATTTGTGGTGGATTGGACTGGCTATTCTGGCGATCATTTTAGATCAATGGACCAAATGGATTGCGGTAACACATCTGGAATATGCAGATCCGGTGCCCGTCCTGCCCTTTTTAAATTGGACACTGTTACATAACTATGGCGCTGCCTTTAGTTTCTTGTCCGATGCCGGTGGCTGGCAACGTTATTTCTTTACCTCTCTTGCAGGCTTAGTGTCTGTGGTTTTCGTGTTCTGGCTGATGCGTATGCCAAAGAGCATGAAAGTATTACCATTAGCGGTTGCCCTGATTCTGGGTGGTGCTATTGGTAACCTGATTGATCGCATTTCTTTAGGTTATGTGGTTGACTTTATTCATGTCTATTATCAGAACAGCCACTTCCCTGCTTTTAATATTGCGGATAGTGCCATTACTTTAGGTACGATTCTGCTGCTGATTGATACGTTTTTCCTGGAAAAACACCGAATTCAACGTGCACAGGCGCAACATGACTGATTTTATTAATCCTAACGAGGAAACTCGTGTTGAAGACGGCTCTAAAGTCGAGCTTCATTTTTCTGTCGCGATCGAAAGTGGCGTAGAAATTGACAATACCCGTAGCCGTGAAGAACCGGTAAGCCTGACCATTGGTGATGGCAACCTATTACCAGGCTTTGAAAAAGCCTTGATGGGCTTGCGTGCTGGTGACCGTCGTACTGTCAGCCTTCCACCCGAAGAAGCTTTTGGTCCGTGGAATCCTGAAAATGTTCAAAAATTTGATACGGTGAAATTTGGCGAACGTCCGATCGAAGGTCACATGATCGAGTTTGAAGACAAGGCCAAATCGACTTTGTATGGCGTAGTAAGATCCGTAAATGATGATATTACCGAAGTGGACTTTAATCATCCGCTTGCAGGTAAAAATATCACCTTTGAAGTCGAAATCTTCAAAGTCACTCCGGCTGGCCAGCAAGGCGTGAAGCTGATGTAATATCAGCTAATCACATGATTTAAAAGAGCTCCTTCGGGAGCTTTTTTAGTTTCTGGATACAAATCCTCTCTAGTCTCTATTAATAAATCTGATTAATTTAATTTGATGAGAATACGATAAGAAAGGGAAAGATATGAAAATTTATATTGTGGTTGGCAGTGTGCGTGAAGGACGTACAGCAATTAAGGTCGCACATTGGGTACTACAGGAAATTAAAAAATATGGTTTTAGCACGCTTGAAACTGAACTTGTCGACTTAAAAGAATGGGATCTTCCGCTTTTTGCTGGTTCTCATCCCCCATTGACTGGTATTTATGATCAGCCGAAACAGCAGGAATGGGCCGACTTTATTACTCTTGCGGATGCATTTATTTTTATCAGCCCTGAATATAACCATGGCTATAGCCCAGCATTAAAGAATGCGCTGGATTATCTGGCCAAGGAATGGCAAGGCAAACCGGCAGCTTATATCGGTTATGGCGTCACCAACGGCTCACGTTCCATTGACCAGATCCGTCAGGTCGGCACTCAGCTCGGTATGGTGGATACTAATGCGATTGTGGAGCTTCGGGACATTTTTAGCCGTAATAAAGATTACAGCTTTGAAGGGAATGAATTCGACAATAAAACGCTCAGAGATGTTGTGGATAAACTGATCCAATATGTCAGTGCCTGAGGACGACAGCGATGTGCGCTTTAGCCTACAGGCAGCGCAGAATTTGTCGGCTATTCTCACTTTCAGTTCAAGGCTATAGTTTGATTCATAGACAGACAGGAAGTCTGCAAAGCGATACAACAACAATAAAAAGCGCAGAGTAACAGGACGTTGACAGGTCAGACAGGAGTCAGATCTGAAAAGCAAATCCAGAAAAGCCTCAACAGGATGTTGGGGCTTTTTGTATTTAAAATCTGGTATTTTTCTAAAAAGGTCAGATCTCTACATTAAAGCCTAAATTGACATCACAGGCTGCTTGTCCGCCGCGGATTCCCCAATTTTCCAATGGACTTTCCTGCAGATGAATCAGGATATGGTCAGACGGAATGCCCAGTTTTCCCAAGCTTTCTACACTCTGTTGATACAGTTTGCGCTTGGTCTCCAGACTTCGGCCAGCGAAGCAGTCAATACTGATCTAGGTAAAATATTCAGGCTGGGCCAGATGAACCATATATTGAAAACGATGAGCTTCATGTACCACCAGCCGGATATTACGGTCGTAGTCAGGCAGTTGAAAGGCATTTTTCACACAGTGAAATACGCTGTCGAGTAACTGCTCTTCATCAGCCTGGGAATATTGCTGCCGGACTTCAATTTGAACGGTAGGCATGTGCTTCTCCTTTCTATTATGTTATGGAATTTTTTTAAATATTTTTTTATTGAATAGAGAGATGAGCTTTAATAAGGTCTTCTATCTCTACCATATCGTAAAATTGTCCTGATAACTTGGGATTTGATCGGACAAATATTTTCAAGTGAGCTTGTCGCCTCTGGCCTACAGCAGATGCGGTCAATGCCTCTACTCGGTCTTTCTGACTCAGGCTATATTGAGTGCATACCAAGACAGGAAGCCTTGCAAAAA
Organism: Acinetobacter sp. YH12072; assembly: GCF_013419565.1. NCBI lineage: Bacteria > Pseudomonadati > Pseudomonadota > Gammaproteobacteria > Moraxellales > Moraxellaceae > Acinetobacter > Acinetobacter sp. YH12072. The sequence goes on from NZ_VOZV01000007.1 coordinate 123,174, forward strand.
CAAGAATAAAACATCGGCAGGATGCTGATCGATACCGGAGGAAAGGTATCTGAGCTAAATTTGAAAAGGCCCTCACAGGAGTTGGGGCCTTTTTCTTTCATTCTGTTATTAACTATTTAGCTTTTTACTCAGCTGCGGCCATCTTAAGCAACTTGGCTTTTGGACCATCTTCAATCACCCAGAATGAGCCATCTTTGGCCTGGATCGCACCACGAATCCGCTCTTTCATATCCAGTCGCTGTATTTCTTTCGCAGGATTTTGAGTGGTATCGATTACAATCATTGCCTGAGAAGACAGACCTGTAGCAATGGCTTTATTTTTCCATTGAGGAAAGCTATTGCCAGTATAGAACAGCAAGTCTGAAGGAGAGATTACGGGAGTCCAATCTAATGCCGGTGCTTCGAACTCTGGTCGGGTACTGTGATTTGGAATCGGCTTGCCATCATAATGCTCCCCATTGGAGACAATCGGATAGCCATAATTTTTGCCCTTCATCACTTTATTCAGCTCATCACCACCTTTAGGCCCCATTTCAATCACCCAAAGCTGCCCTTGTGGATCAAATGCCAGACCGAGAGGATTACGGTGTCCCAGACTCCAGACCTGCTTGGCAATTTCACCCTGATTCATAAATGGATTATCGGAAGGAATTGAACCATCATCATTCAGACGAATAATCTTGCCGGCATTGGATTTCATATCTTGAGCTGGATTAAATTGCTGACGTTCACCCGAACTGATCCAGAGTTTGTTATCTGAGCCAAAGATAATCCGGTGCCCATAATGCCCCTGACCGGAAGAAAATTTCGGTACCTGAGTCCAGATTTTTTTGATCTGAGTGAGCTGTGGCGTGCTCTTGGTGAGATCTAACTTGCCACGAACCACGACTGCACCATAGCCACCCTGCCCCTGTTCGGCATAACTGAGATATACCCACTGATTCTTGGCAAAGTCAGGATGGAGTACGACATCGCCTAAGCCACCTTGTCCGCCATAGGCCACTTGAGGAATACCCTGAACAGTTTGAGTACTGCGATTGGCTGGATTAAATAATTTTAACTTTCCAGATCTTTCGGTAATCAGTAAACGCTGATCTGGCAGCTCAGTCAGTGCCCATGGCTCATTCAACTGCGTAAATTCTTCAACTTTATAGGCTTGCTGTGTGGTTTTGGCAGCGGATTGTCCAGCTGGGGATGCTGAAGTCTTATCTTGGGCACAGGCGGTCAGGCTATAGGAACCCAAGCCTAATAATAAAATTGCTGCTAATTGAGTCTGTTTCATTGTTATTTTTCATGCTAATTTCATTCAGATAAGTACCAATTTAGCATTCCAGACAGCGGCTAAAATAATAAAAAAGTAAAGGAATCGTAAGCGGATATAACATAATCTCAATAAGATAGCTGATGTATTGATTAGATTTTTTATTATTTAATATAGGCTGAATCACGAAGAATTTTCGCCTGATACAACCGCTGATCTGCTGTTTTCAGTAAACGGTCAACATTTTTATAGATATGCTCAGCGTCCATAATCGCTGCCCCAACACTGATACTGATCCAGGTCTTGTCATCCCCACGATTGGCATGTTCCAAATTGAGCTGACGAATGACCTCACAAAGTTGCTCGGCAAAAGCTTCGGCTTCCTGCGAGGAAATATCTGCCAGTAAAACCGCAAATTCCTCACCCCCATAACGTGCCAGAAAGCCATTTTCAGGCAATATTTGCTGAATGGTTTGAACCAGTGTTTTTAAAATATAGTCACCTTTGAGATGGCCATAATAGTCATTATAGTTTTTAAAATAATCCACATCGATCATATAAACAGCCAGCGAAGATTGGTTTACGATCGCATGCTCATATTGCTGCTGAAGCTGTTCATTTAAGGCAAAGCGATATAGGCACCTGTCAGCGAATCCAGCCTCACCTGCTGCGCGAGTTTCTCATTAAGCAGAGTAATATCACGTGTACGGTCCTGAACCTTCTGATCAAGTTCTTTATTCAGGCGCAAAAGCTGCTTGTTTAACAACTCGGTATAATACTTTGCACCGCATAATCACGGCTGAGCTGAAAGGTAATTAAAATAAAATAGGCACAGGAGGTATAAAATGCAATTTCAACTGAATCAATTACCTTAAGCGCAAGTAAATAGTCATGCAGGAAGGTCAGGCAGACCAGCACTACCGCAATAGAATTGATCTTGGAATAACGCACATGCGATTTGTGCATGCGGTAAGCGCCATAAAGCAGATTAATAAAAACCAGTACTGCAATACTAAAGCTTTGGAAAAAGAAGCTCTGGAAGATATAAGGCAGCGTAAACAGGGTCACAGCCACATTGATACTAATTAACAAAGCTGTGATTTTTAATAAATAAGGATTTAACAGTCGATACGGCAATAAATAGATATAAATCAAGAAGAACAGAGTCGCCAATTCAGTCAGTAAATACTCAAATCGTGTGCCCCATACCCAGGAAATATTCGTGAATAAAGTATAAATGAATGGGACTGCAAAGAAGCTACGTAGGCTCAAGCACAGAATAAATAACCCTAGAAACAGCAGCAAATTACCTGCTTGCGTTTTAAGGCTGCGAAATACTGCAAAGAACACCATAAAGCAGCCAATCATCAGCAGAACGCCACTGATCACACTTAAAGGAATTACCTGATCATAAAACTTATCCAGAATAGGCTGGTTAAAGCCAATAAACATGCTGTTTTCCAGCCCGCCACGGATATGGTGATAACTTGAAGCCTGAATGGTAATCGTCACTTCCCGCTGTGAGGGAAAGAAAGAAGCCAACTTTGGCGCCATCATGGTCTGATGCTGACCATGTATGCCTACCTGCCCTACTTCTATCAGGAGATGATCATCAACATACAGGCGATAAGCCCCATACTGGTATGGTATGTAAACATAAACCGCATGATTAATGGCTGATTTAGGCAGCTTGAAGGTTTTTTGAAAAGTTCCAATATAGTCTTTATGACCTGTTAAGGTCAGGAAAGAATTAGGTAAATGAACTTTTTCAACAGCCAGAGTCTGACTAAAGGAATTTAATGAGGATGGTCGCTGCTCAGAAGTGGGATCAATCAGCTGATTGGGGTAGAAATCCCATTCTCCATCGAGTTTGACATACTGATGATGATCAAAATTTAATTCTGTTACAGCGTATAGCTGTGGAGAAATCAAACTGAGCCATATCAACACAAATGTGTTTATGAGAATCTGCTGCATATGACTCAGAGAATAAAAAATATTTACACGAGTAGTATAACATTTTACAGCTGATCAGAGATTATACAGCTGTAAAAAATTAGTCGTTAAAGAGAGAAAAGTGATTATATAAATATAAAAAAAGCCCCCTGCGTGAGCAGAGGGCTTTTGGAATAATGAGCTGGCGATGACTTACTCTCACATGGGAGACCCCACACTACCATCAGCGCTAAGAGGTTTCACTTCTGAGTTCGGGAAGGGATCAGGTGGTTCACTCTTGCTATGGTCGCCAGCACA